>CAKZLX010000582.1 GCA_937127265.1 uncultured Pseudomonadota bacterium | reverse complement strand
AAGACAGAGAATGTGCTGTTGCTACCTGTTGGGCATCTACAAACTCAATACTCATCTGGACAACCGTATTCCCTTGTAAGCCGATTTTCATGCGAACTGTACCAAACTCTGTGTGTACCGTATCCCAAACGCGGTTCAATATTTGGCGCTCTTTGGCTATAAATCGACAACCAAAAGTGGTGGAATGGCGAAAAAGTGTTTGAATGACAGAGTCTTTTTGGCTGGGCGAAGTTAAGATTGTACAGAGGTGTCCGGCTCTGCCTTTTTTCATCAGTATTGGTGTGAGTGTCGCATCTAAGGCACCGGCTGCCAATAAATGATCGAGTAAGGGACTGAGCAGTTCGGCACTCATATCGTCAATGTTGGCTTGAATCTCGATGATGTTGGTTTGTTGAGAGAGGATTGGCTTAGCGATGCTTTCACCAATACAAACCCGTACCAAATTGGGATACATAGGTGGGTTTCGGGTTCCTGCACCATAACCATCCCCCAGGATTGTCATCGCCGGAAAGGGACTGTATTGACAGAGTGCTTTCAAAATTGCCGCTCCAGTGGGAGTGACTTGTTCGTGGTTGGGTGTTCCAGCGACACTGGGCCATCCGTGTAGGATTCGTAAGGTCGCGGGTGCAGGTAAAGGGGTCAGGCCATGGGCAGTGTGAATTTGGCCAGAAGATAGTGGTATGGCGCCAGCGTACATCGTATCAATACCGAGTAGATGTATACCCAAACAAACCCCCACAATGTCGATGATGGAATCGACAGCACCCACTTCATGAAAATGAATGTCTTCGAGACTCGTGCCATGAATTGCTGCCTCTGCCTCTCCGAGTACACCAAATACCGAGATGGCCATCTGTTGTACGGGTTGAGGGAGTGGGGCGGTTTGAATCAACTGTACAATCTCGGTAAATCCACGGTGGTGTTCAGACCATGCCACAGGCATAGGGCCATTCGCAGGTTGGATAGTATGGTGGGTATGTGAATGTCCATGTCCGTGATGGTGTCCATGGTGGTGACCATGTGGAGGCTGGATAGGGGCAATAATTTGATGACTTTGCTTCGGTTTTACACTGATGTGACTGGCGGCAAAAACGCCCCGCATCACCGCCGAACGTTCGATGGATACTTCCTCAGTCCATGGTAAAGCTTCAAGTCCTTGGCGCCATTTGTTTTCGTCGAGTCCAGCGTCGAGCAAAGCCGCACAGAGCATATCTCCTGCTACCCCACCGATGGGATCGATGTATAAAATGCGTTTCATCAGTTGCTCTCGGTTTCTGGAAGCAAGTTGCAAAAACGCAAGGCTGCAATCGCCGCACCATATCCGTTGTCAATGTTGCAGACCACGACCCCAGGCGCACAAGAGTTGAGCATCCCCAGCAAGGGTGTCATCCCGTTCATGTGGCAGCCATAACCCACCGAGGTCGGAACACCAATGATGGGAGTGCTAACCAGTCCCGCCAATACGGTAGCCAAGGCACCTTCCATACCGGCAATGCAAATGATGAGTTTGTGAGACCTGATCTCATCAAGTCGTCCCAACAGTCGATGCAGTCCAGCCACACCAATGTCGGTAATGCGAGTGGCTTGGTGTCCCATGGCGCGTAAGGTTGCATCACACTCTTCGGCAACATATAGGTCGCTGGTGCCTGCACAAATTAGGGCAATTTCTCCACGACGATGAATCGGGGGAGGATTGAGTAAAAACGTTCTGCCCAGTTTGTTCCAATCACCGCTGGCAAAGGTTTGTATTAAAGCTTCACCTTTGGTGTCATCGATACGGGTGACCAAGGCCGCTTGGTTGTTGTCGATTAACACTTGCACAATGGCGATGATTTGATCGGCTGTTTTTCCTTCCCCAAAGATGGTTTCTGGTTGTCCTGTGCGTTCTTGGCGTTCGGTGTCAATGGTGGCGTGGCTTAAACGCTGGGCGGCATCTTGTGAAAGTTGCTGGGTGGCCTCTTCAACAGAGAGGTTGCCAGATTGGACTTGCTGTAAAATGTCGAAAATTTGTGGATTGTTCATGGGTATTTACGGTTTATAGTGTGAAAAACGATACACTGTATCAATAGCGCGTCTATTGTAGATGACTATCCGATTTGACCTGTAATTTCACTTTGAAACGCTCTTGGATTCCGATGATTACCTTTCTATCCTATTTTCTTTGTTTGTCTGCGCCAGAAGCACAAGAATTAACTGTGCAAACCATCGACATGGTTCGAAACAAATATTTGTGGTTGGATGATTTGGATGTAGAATCTGCAATGGTCTCAGCAGCGGAAGAATTGGAAATGCACATTCCTTGGATGATCGTGCAATCGAAGGAACAAGTGATCTCTTTACACGTTGGGCAGCAAGAGGCATTTTATTCTATCGATATCAAAGATCTGACCTTGGAAGAGGTGGAAGTCAAACTGTTTGAACTGATTTTGGGAGTGACCAAGACCTCTCCGTTAGCCCTACCTGAGGACTTGGATGTAGAACTGGTCTTGTTGGATGGATTTGCGCGTGAAATGGATCGCTATTCGGTCATGATGTACAAAGATCGTCTCAACAGTTTTAATGAACGGATTTCCGGTAATTTTTCGGGGATTGGTTGTCGCATCCGCAAACATGAACAAGGGTTGGAAGTGCAAGAGGTCTTTCCCGATGGTCCCGCATATTTAATGGGGTTGCGAGAAGGCGATATCATTACCCAAGTCGATCAAGTTTCTTTAGCGGCACTGACCCTACAACAAAGTGTTGATCGTTTACGTGGAGAAACAGGGAGTGTGGTTGCCATTCAATATCTACGTGAAGAGCAGGTTCGTGACATGTCCTTGGTGCGTGCTCGGGTACGAGTCCCCAATGTACATTGGACTATTCAAGAGGATGTTGGAATCATTACCATTCGTAGTTTCAGTGAACAAACCAGTCGATTTTTGGAGAAGGCTTTGGAGTCGTTTGAGGATACTGAACTCAAAGGGCTAATCATTGATCTCCGAAACAACGGTGGTGGGTCGATGTTGCAGTCCTGTAAAGTGGTCGATCGATTTGTGACGTCTGGTACGACTATCAAAACAGTTGGTCGAGATGGAAAGTCGGTCGGTGGTTTGATGAAGCAATACGTTAACCGCAACTCTTTTAATGAGTCTAAACTTCCGATGGTTGTCTTGATCAATTCCAATTCGGCTTCGGCTTCAGAAATCGTGTCGGGTTCATTTAAATTACTCGATCGTGCCTTGTTGGTTGGACAACGTACCTTTGGTAAAGGTGTGGTTCAAACAGCGGCTGATTTACGGGCGGGAGATGACCCCGTGGCTTTGAAATTGACGATTGCCCAATATTTATTAACGGGTGACTATTCCGTTCACGAACAAGATGGTGTGGAGCCACATATCAAAGTGTCCAGTATGGATTTGAGTGAGTTACCTTTTGTGGCGTTATCTCCAGAGCCGAGTGATTTGGTCTTGCTAGAGGATGGAGAAGACAAGCAATTGGATTTTGCTATTGATATTTTACAACATGCCACCAGTGCTAAAGTTACGGATTTACAAGCGGCTGCCCAGACTCGCATTAGCGAATGGACGGTCCTAGAGAACCAAAAAATCCAACAGACGCTCAAAGATCAGGGCATCGAATGGGGTGAGGGCGGTCAGCAAAGCATTCAAGACATTCGAGTGGAGAGATTGTCCGACGAGATTGGGATCGCTGGTGAGAAAATGACACTGTCGTTGCGCATCCACAATTCGGGTGAACTGGTGGGTCAGTCTTTGTTGTGGTTACAGGCTGAGAGTTCATCTTCTCCATGGGATGACATCGTTGTGCCGGTTGGGATCATTCCTGCAAGAGGAAGCAAAGATATTGAAATCCCCTTGGATATTTCACACACCACCATTCCTCGGTATGACAAGTTGCAACCGACGTTACTGCGGTCTTGTTGTGCAGAGGTGGAAATGAATCCGTTATATGTCCAGATTGCCGATGGTTCAGATCCTCGCTTGGCCGTGAGTGCGGAGATTGCATTGATAGAAGGGCATACGTATCGACTGACTGTCGACTTGAAAAATACCGGTCCTGAGGAGATGAATGAGGTTTATGGACGGGTGATTTGGCCAAGGGAAGCAGAAGCGGTTCGAATGAAAACCAACGATTGGACCCTACCAACCTTAGCCCCCACCGAAAGCCATCAGCAGGTGCTTGAATTTGTCTCTTATGACCCTTTGGATTTGTTACCTGAGGTCTTGTTGCGAGTGGATACCGACACTCACCAGCGTTTATTCCGTCAAGAAATTGATCCTTTTCTATTGAACGAAGTTCAAAATTTACAACCACCTGTTGTTCACGGTATTCCACCAGTGATGGCATCGACTGCCCAACCCTTCATCTTTGATCATCTGATTGAGGATGATGGGACTGTGGAGGCTTATGAAGCTTGGTTTAACAACGAAAAGATTCACTGGCAAGATGCTGCCGGAGCGATTCAGTTAGTATTGCCTTTGGAGCAAGGTCATAACAATCTTTATTTGGAAATCACTGACAACTTGGGTTTAACCCACAAAGAAGTATTTACCATTTTTGGTGTGCCTGAAGCCAGTGACCCCAACGCAACGTCAACGAGTGAGGGTGGCGAATCCCATTTTGGGGAGGATACCATCCAAAGCCAAGAACGATAAGAACAGTTTATCGTTGCCTTCAGCATCAACATAAGGATAGGGCGCCAGTTCTGTTAAGGCCAGTGGTGTGGTGAGATCAAACGTGTCCATTTCGTTCACTGGAGTCGGTGATGTAAACGTACTTGGATCACCAATCAGTACAGAACCAACTCCCTGAGAGTCAATCACGGTGACGATCAGTTCTCC
>CAKZLX010000581.1 GCA_937127265.1 uncultured Pseudomonadota bacterium | reverse complement strand
CCCAGTTTGATCTTTGTGGTGGCCGCTGGTGTGGCCTTTGCAACCGGCACCTCTTTTGGTACGATGGGTACGTTGATGCCACTGGCCTTACCCTTGGTGGTGAAATCAGGTGCTAGTGTCGAAATTATTCTGGCGGTCACTGCGGCTGTATTAAGTGGGGCAACGTGGGGTGATCACTGCTCACCAATTTCTGATACTACGGTGTTATCCAGTGCCGGTACGGGTTGCGATCACGCCGAGCACGTTCGTACCCAACTGCCCTACGCACTGGTTTCGGGAGGCATTTCCTTGCTCTGTTGCTCGATACCGGTTGGATTTGGGGTATCCTGGACACTGTGTTTGATACTTGGCAGTCTTGCCTGTTTGGCCAGTATCTTTATCTTGGGGCGACCATTGGAACCCGCTTCCACCACTGACAAGGTCGCTTAAGCGTCCTCAGACTTGGTTTCTGTGCTGTTAAACACTTGATGTTCAAAGATGAAGGTCCCAAAAGGAAAGAACGACGATATTCCGCCAAGTACCCATCGTTGTACAGACCACCCCAAAGCACGAGCAGTAAAGGTCAAAGACAGCACATAGACAATCACAAAGACTCCATGCGTCCAACCAATCATCCCAGTACCTCCGTCTAAATTAATGCCCAGTATCTTCTTGGCTGGCAAATAGAGCAAAAATAAGGCCAACACCGTCAGTCCTTCCAAACGCGCAATCCACTGAAAACCAGATTTCACCATCGGTGTATCTAATTCAACATCTTGATCTGCGGAGGTACCGAACTTGGCCAGGACACCACCAACCACCACAGACAATCCCAACAACAATCCCAAAGTAACAGGATTACCCGTTCTAACCACCATCAATCCAATCGCCGCAAACAAACCCACTGTCGACAAGACATTCCAAGTCAGTCGACGGGTCGACAAAAAGGCGCTCAAAAAGGTCCCTGTCAGCGAAACCAGTCCCAACAACATCGCATTGGAAATCCAGGAGGCTCCCATACTGTACCCTGCATGCTTCATCATCATCCACCCTGACATCCAAGTGAGGGCGAATCCACTGATCGTGAAGGCATACAAGGCTTTCATTTTCTGATTGGAATCGGTATTCACCATCACCGAATGGACACCCATTCCCCATAGAAGGAGTCCCAACCACTTGATAAAACGCCACAACAGAATGGTTTCCACACTACACCTCGTTGGTTTGATGTTGCTTGGACCGTTCTAACCGATTAGACTCGAACTTTCATCTACCAACTGGGCTGTACACTGGCTTGAATCGTACCATCCTCATCCACCCAAATATAAAGGGTCATCGAGCGACAACAAACGCCACAATCAAAGTCCATATGACCAAGATCGTCAGGGGCAATTGCCAAGGTTTGCACTTCAAAACAATGAGGACAGGCAATCGTTAAAGACAACATAGGCTACACTCCATCTACTGATGAGGTGTAGCCCAGTCTGTGGCGTCGCCAAATGATTTAGGTCAACAAATCTGCTCGTCGTAATAAGGCATCGGCATCGGGATCGCGACCCATGAAGTTACGGAACAATTTATCAGGGGCATCAGTATTGCCTTTGGAGAGAATCGTATTGCGATACTCTCGACCGACTGTGGCATTGA
>CAKZLX010000580.1 GCA_937127265.1 uncultured Pseudomonadota bacterium | reverse complement strand
CTGCTGAAGGCTGTATATCGGGGTACATCACACCTCAAGAAACCTTTTCTCACCCTCCCTATTGCCATCCACTGAGCGACATCGGAGGCACACTTACCTATTCATCTTCTTTGATTGGGGTCATCACCGGAAATAGCACCGATTATGTAGTACAAGGCGAACAAACGGCTTTTCCGGCTCCTGAGGACGACTCATCATACGAGTTCTCCGTCACCTACTACCTCAAAGCGGTAAGCATTGGTGCCAACCCCACAATTGAGTGTTGGGCATGGGGGGTCAATCCCGATCATTTTGCCAGTGAAGGGTGTAAAGCACCGATTCCTGTAGCCCTCGATCTGAACACCTCACCACGACACCAACGATTTTCACTGCCTACTGGGCTAGATGACGCCGGAATGGGTGACGCTGTACAGTATTAACTATCTATTCTTTTGGTCAACGAACGAAACCCGATGTGAAAACGAGTACATATACGGCTGTATCAAGATAATAGGTGACGTTCCAAATGCAGTCCTGCAGGCACAGGATGTTCTCCCAGATAAATCTTCCAATAATCAGCACGTATGTCAGCAAGCGCCTCGAACAACGGATGTGAGGTATCGGAGGTCATCTGTTGTATGGGTTGGCAATTTTCGTCAACCAAAAATAGATTGGTACAACGATTGAGAATACCTGCGGTGCCAATGCTACAAACGGTAACGACTTGTTCGGAACGAACCCAATTGAGCAACATGCCATAAGTAACGTGCATCTCATCAACTTGAATACCACGCTCTTCTGCAAGAGCAACCATGCCACGGATGGTCACCGAAGGCAAAATGAGTGGACCTTCGGGAATTTTAACAATGCGACCATCTTTGAGGGCAATCAAACAACAAGAGGAGTCCCACTCGGTAATCTGCCGTTCAGCAATTGGTTTGTCGGGTCGATCGTCCAAAAACAAGGCTGAGGCGGCTGTTGGAGCGATCGACTGGGCTACTTGCACCGCTTTAACACTCAATAAATAATTGGAGCCAAGTTTTAAACAGCCAGTTCCATTCACCCCAACCGCACGAACCAAATTGGGAACCACCGCCCCATCAAAGGGCTCACCCAAATATCGTTCATAGGAACACAACGCCCCACGAATACCAGGCTCTTTGGGAAATGTCACACCAATTGATTCATCTTCATCCAAGGTGAAGGGGCGAAAGTAGCCTTGGGCTCCCTGATCAGCCATGCGTTGTAAAAATGGCTTGATTTCAGCAGATTGAAAGAACTGTAAAAAAATTGTTCGCAACTCATCTTCAGAGGGCACAAAAGCCTGATCTTTTGGTGCTACCGAATAAACAATTCCACGTCGAAACCGTGCCAGATTGGCATCTAAGTTTAGAAATCGCAATTCCAAACCCTGATCTGTATTGGCGCAAAAGAACCGAATCCCCTCAAAGACTTGGAACAATCCATAGTGCAATGATCTGGAGATTGCAAACGTCGTCGCGTGCCCCTCCACAATCTGAAATGCTTTCGAGTGAATACCATATCGCATTTGGTTGGGTGCCCAAACGACACCTTCAAATCCAGCCATGAACCTCTCCTGCCTAATCGAATAGTCCTTTATTTCTAACCGACTACAATGATTTTTCCACCCTTATCCAATCTGTGGTTTTTCTCTCTCGACTTTACCATTCTAGTCTCGTATAGGATTGATGAAAGTAAGATTGGCACAACCCCAAGAGAACGTGTAATTGTAAAGAGGATTAGGAGGAGCGAAAGTACCAATGATGTTCTCATTTTTGAATCGAATCTCGAAACACTATGCGTATCAGGTTTGTTGCTATGGACTCACCATATCCATTTTGGGTAGCCTGTTGGCAGGTTGCGAAGTGGACTCCTTACCCAAAGCAGAGACTGTCTCTAACTATCCTGCACAAGACACTACCCGTGCCAAAGCCCGTCACCTATTGATCACCTACGAAGGTGCTTGGCGTGCCAACACTCGACGCACCAAGCAAAACGCGCGTATTCAAGCCGCACAATACCACCAACAGATTCAATCGGGGGTTGATTTTGCCTACCTCGCCGCACAATACTCGGAAGATCCACAAAAGAAAGATGGAGGTCTATTGGGTATAGTGGAAAAAGGACGAATGGTAAAAGAGTTCGAAGACGTGCTTTTTGCTCTGGATATCAATGCTATCTCTGGTGTCGTGGAAACGGGTTTTGGTTTTCACATCATTCAACGACTCCCCTTAGAGGAAGTACAACTGATCCACATCGAAGTCGATTCTGTGGAAAGCAAAAACATTGTTTTCCAACGATTGCAACAAGGCGTTGACCCTCGTGCTCTTGCCCAAGAATATTCGGTTGGTCCACACGGCTTACGGGGTGGTGAATTGGGATGGTTTGAACGCACCGATTTGGATACACTCTTTGTAGAGTCGGTTTTCGCTTTGACGATTGGCACTTGTTCCACAGCCATTGCTCGGGACGAACACTGGCACTTTTTCTGTCGACAAGGCTAACTTTGAACTTTTATGTTGGGATATATGATGCAACAAAAACACTGGGTACTACTTGGACTACTGCTTCTTGGCCTCGGTGCTGGCTATTATTGGATGATTCAAACAGATGACTCTGAAGAAGTGGCGGAACAAAGTGAAGAAGACATCACCAGAGAGCAAACCGAAGCCCACATGCGTCAAATTGGCTACGTACAATAACCCTACTACCCTACAACACATTGACCCTGATACCGGAGTGTCCCATGGATACATCCTATAACGACATCCCCTACATGGGGCGTGTCCATGCACAAACCCACATTGAACGCCTAGCCCTCTCTGCCCGTGTTTTTGGTATGGAAACCGTACCCTTGGAACAGGCTCGGGTTTTGGAACTGGGATGTGGAGATGGATCAAACCTTGTGAATATGGCCATTAATTTGCCACATGCCCATTTTGTCGGTATTGATGGGTCGGAGGTACACATCGAACGCGGTCGAGAAATGGCAACCGTCGCCCAAGCCAACAATGTTAGACTGGAAGCGATGGACATCTCTGACCTCACCGACCAATTTGGCATGTTTGATTACATCATTTGTCACGGTGTATTCTCTTGGGTCCCAGAAACGGTACGCCAAGATATTTTACGAATTTCCAGAGACTGTATGAGTCCACTGGGCATCGGCTACATCTCTTACAATGCCTATCCGGCTTGGAAACAACACGAAATGCTTCGGGATATGATGCGGTTTCATGCTTTTCGAATGGAGTCTCCCAAAGAACAAATCCTCCAAGCCCGTGCATTGGTCCAATTTTTAGGAGAACACGTACCCGATGCCGTACAAAACTCCTATGGTAAATTCTTAACTTCGCAAGTCGACTTCATATCGGGACTGACAGAAGAGTATCTCTATCATGAATATCTCGAAGCCTACAATCAACCTTATTGGTTCTATGAGTTTATCAAACTGTTGGATGACAACCAGTTGCAGTATCTTGGAGATACCGATCTCTCTAGTATGATCAATCTACATTGGCCAGAAGAAACCCGTGATGTGCTCAACCACATTTCACCCACCCAATATGAACTCGAACAGTACATGGACATGTTGCGCTGTCGTCGATTCCGATGTTCACTGTTTGTTCACCACGCCAGAACAGTAACTCGAGGCATCGAGCCCAGCGTGTTTAAGGACTTTTATTACAGTTTCAAAGCCTCCGACAAATGGGTGACACCAGAGAACGATAGTACCGGTCAAGACAGTGAACATGACACCGTAACGGCTGACACCAACCAAGACATCATGGCTGCCTTACCCATCAATGATGACGCAGACGACATACAGGTTGCCATTCAAGTGGAAATCTTTCAGCGGTTACACGAGGCTTGGCCAAAACGTTTTCACTTTACCGAACTGGTTGAGATAGCCAACCAGGTCAAAGAAGACCCTTGTTCAGAAGCAGAAGTCCTCGGTTTGGCGGAACTGTTACAAACCCTCTATCTCAAAGAAATCATCCAAGCCCATTTGTATCAGCCATCGATTGCCAACAGTATCCCAACGCACCCCAAACTCAATGGGGTTGCCCGTCATCAAGCTACCTATCAAGAAGTCATCAGCACCCAATTGCATGATATGGTTGTGGTACGTGATCAGTGGGTTCGTACAATGGTCACCCTGATGGATGGGGCCCGCACAGTCCCTGACATTGCGGAGGAACTCTATGCCAAAATGCAGTCGGGCGAACTACCCCCACTTGAATGCAAAGATGATGATGAACAAGACATTGTGGAAAAGTCTGCCCTTCTAGATATTCTGGAGACCCGAATGGCCGAAATCCTCTGCTCATTTTTGGAAAATGGGGCATTGATTGAGTAGCCAAGGGTATCCGAAAATCAGTCATCGGTTCGTTCAAAACCTGAATAC
>CAKZLX010000579.1 GCA_937127265.1 uncultured Pseudomonadota bacterium | reverse complement strand
ATTACCAACACCACATTCTACGATCATACATCATCATGCTACGATGTTAAAAAAGATGAGGAGTGATGGCGATATAAGAACAGTTGCGAAACACATTGCTTCATGTGTAGACTAGACGAAATCTGGGACGATGCTTTTAGTCAGCACGATGCCTTTCATATGGTGGATGCGTATAAAAATACTGAGTGTTTGGTTTACAAAGGATTTAAGATTGAATCTGGAGACAAGCATAACATATATGTGTACAAGCCAAAGGGAGAAGTTTATGAGGAACTAAACCAAGGAGAGTACGACATTCTATGTGAGAATGGATGGCGCAAGGGAGTGCTATGGAAATCCCACATGAAACCCTGCGACTAGACAATGGTTTGAATGTCATTTTGATTGAAGATCACAAACTGCCACAGGTGGTGGTCAATACTTGGTACGGTGTGGGGTCCTATGACGATCCTGAAGGCGCCTCTGGTTTTGCCCATTTGTTTGAACACTTGATGTTTATGGGAACCACAGTGATTCCCAATAGCGAATTTGATATTCGTATGGAAGTGGCTGGTGGTTGGAATAACGCCTCGACTGCTGATGATCGCACCAACTATTATGATGTGGGTGGTTCTCACATCTTGGATCTGTTGCTCTTTATGGAAGCCGATCGCATGGTCAATTTGGACATTACCCAAGAAAAACTCGATCTGCAACGAGAGGTAGTCCGAAACGAGCGTCGACAAAACTATGAAGATGCTCCCTACGGATCGATTTGGTTGGAAATGCCTGAGATGATGTATCCAGCGAATCACCCCTACAGTTTGGAAGGGATTGGTTCTCATGAGGACTTGTTGGCGGCCACTTTGGATACGGTGGGAAATTTCTATGACACTTGGTACCAACCAGCCAACGCCAGCCTTTGTATTGCTGGAGATTTTGATGCCGCTGTGGTTAAAGAACGCATCCAGTCCTACTACGGACAGATTGAAGCCAAAGAAGCGATGACTCACGTTGAAGTTGACCTGCCAACCGCACCACAAATTAAAGAGAAAACCATTTATGACAATGTGCCCTTGCCAGCCATGCTGATGATGTGGCACTCGCCGGTGGTCTTTCAAGAAGGAGATGCCGAAGCCGATGTGCTTTCCAGTGTGTTGACCGGACGTGCCGATGCTTTGCTGACTAAGAAATTGGTCTACGATCAGTCGTTGGTCCAAAATGTGGAGGCCTTTCAGTATTCTCGGGGTCGTGGGTCGGTTTACATCATTTATATTGATGCCCTCCCAACCACCGATTTACAACAAGTCGAAGAGATTGTCACCCAAACCCTCAATGACTTGGCATCTGGTACAGAAAAAGTGGATGGTGATACCCTCTCAGCGATTCTCAATAACTGGGAGATGGACTTTTTGTGGAACTTGGAAGACATTCAAGAAAAAGCCGAGACCTTACAACGATACCACCACTACTTGGGCACCACAGACTATGTGTCCAAAGACTTGGCGCGTTATCAATCGGTTACCCCCGAGAAAATCCAAACCTTGGTGGGGCAGTATTTGACAGTTGAAAAAATGGCCAAACTGATTGTTTTGCCCGAATCTGAACAGCCATCCGAAGAAGCCACATCGACTGAAAAGGGGGAATAATGACATCGTTTGCTATTGGACTGATTGCAATCTTGACCCAAGGTTGTGGTGAAAAGACAGAGATTGAAACCGTTAAACCCAGTGAAGCCAGTATGACCATTCCAACGCCCACCGAACCTAGTCCCTTTGCTCCACCCACACCGGTTGTCTCCAAATTGGAAAACGGTGCTCAACTGTGGTTGCTCGAAGAGCATGAACTGCCAGTGGTAGTCTTTTCGGTGGTTTTGTCGGGAGGTGCTTCCCAAGATGCATCTGATAAGTGGGGTGTGGCTGAACTGACCAACCAAATGTTGCTTGAAGGCGCGGGTGATCGTACGGCTTCTGAAATCTCCTCGGCATTATATGGATTGGCGGTGGATGTTGGCGTACAAACCACTCACCAACACACCGTGTTGCAAGTTTCTGCCCACAAAGACCGTTTGAATGAGGCTTTGGCAATCGTTTCTGATATGATTTTTGCCCCTGCCTTTACCGAAACAGACTGGAATCGTGTCAGGGAACAACACCTGGCCGGCTTGGAACAGTCTCGTCAGGATGCCAGTTGGGTGGCCTCTCACTATGCTCCATTTTTCTTGTATGGTGCTGAGCATCCTTTGGGTCGTTCGGTGGGCGGAACCCCAAGTACTGTCAAAGCAATTGGCTTGGATGATGTTCGTCAGTGGCATGCCAGTCGTCTCAAAGGTGCCAATACTTCAATGGGTGTCATTGCTGTGGGGGACATTGATGCCGAAACGATTGCTGGTTTGGTCAATACCCACTTTAACCAGTTCCCAACTGTTTCTCGAGAAGATATATCGGTGCCTGCAGTGGTCGATACTGCTATCCCAGCATCTGCCAAGACGGTTTTGGTCGATATGCCTGGGGCAGAACAGACCTCTATTCGGGTGTTGGTTCCCTCCTACAAACCAGGTGATGAAAGGGAAATCGCTGCTGATTTGGCAGGTATCGTAATGGGGGGGACCTTTACCTCTCGTTTGAATGCCAAATTGCGTGAAGAAAAAGGCTACACCTATGGTGCTAGTTGTAGTTTCAGTACGGGATACTACGGTAGCCATCTCAGTGTGCGAACCAATGTGCAAACCAAAGCCACCACCGAAGCCATTGCAGATTTGACAGCGGTATTGGCCACTGCACAAAGTGGTTTTTCAGCCGATGACCATAACAAGGCGGTTTCGGCCTATCGCGGTGACTTCATCCAAATGGCCGGTTCTCGCAAGCAATTGGCATCAGAAATGGTGGATTTGTTTCGTTTGAAGGACCCCGCCACCATCTGGCAAACCGATTTGACGACCTCCCAGTCGGTTACTCCCGAACAAATGCAAGCAACCGCCGAACTCTTTGACGCTAGTCGTGGTGTGACGGTGTTGGTCGGTGATGCTAAGGTTGTCGAACCGATGCTAATTGAAGCAGGAATTGGGTTTGAAAAGGTCTTGATACCAGAATAATTATGGTGTCTAGCCACACTTGAGGAGTCATCTGTAGGATGGTTGTTGATACTTCAACCATTCTATGGGGGATTGG
Organism: uncultured Pseudomonadota bacterium; assembly: GCA_937127265.1. GTDB lineage: Bacteria > Myxococcota_A > UBA796 > UBA796 > UBA796 > CAJWHX01. The sequence goes on along the minus strand of CAKZLX010000579.1, from coordinate 3,994 downwards.
TGAAGTCTGATACGCAGGTAAACCACAAAGTTCATAACAAGTGTCAGAGGATGATCGTTCTACGACCAAGATGTAGGGCGTGCAAGTATTACTCTTGATTGTTCGTTTCAGTAGTGATCTGGCTGATTTCGGTTTCCGATAGTCCAGTGATGTCAGCGATGTCTGCTAGATCCATTTCACGTTGTAAGAGTTTTCGGGCGGTGTTGATCTTGGCTTGATATTCACCTTGTTCAATCCCTTGTTCGATTCCTTCTTGCTTACCTTCTTCACGACCCTTTTCGATACCTTGTTTGAGTCCATCGTTGTGGGCAGTCCATATTTTGGAATACTCTTCGGTCTCACGCATTTGTTCGCAGTCGTAGCGAAACTTTTGGGCTGGAGTTAATTGTTCGAATTCAGCTAGTGTCATGGCGTCAGTGATGGCTTTTTTGGTCTTGGAATCGGTGTTGATGGTCATGGTGTCCTCGTTTTTGTGGAGGTTTCGGATGACCTGTAGCCATGTTTTGAGTGGGGTGAGGTCATCGAGTTTGGCGATGTTCGGTAACTGTATGTAGATAAACTGTAATTTAGCATAGAAAAGTTGATTCAGGTTTTGGGCCGACCGTAAAGTGACCAAGTGTGTAGGGTGTCGATCAGTGGGGTCGAGTCTGAAATCCATCACCGAGATCACGTAGACCATGGGAAGTTTGTAATTCCAGACTTCTTTGACACTTTGACGTCGAACTACGTGACTGGCATAGAGGATGGTGCGGTCAACAAAGTATTCTTGTTTGATTTGTTGCATTTCCACGATGACTTGGGTTCCATCGTTCAACACACAGTGCGCGTCAAAGATCGAACCCCGATCGGTGGGGAAGTCGTTTTGTTCAATGGTATCTTGAATCTGTATCGAGGAAATCGAGAGGGTTGGTATGACGGACTCGATGAAACTGATCAAGATGTGTGGGTGTTCAGGGTTGGCAAAAATGCGTTTGAATCCAAAGTCGGACATCAAGGAAATGTATTTGGGCATGTAATCTCGGGGGTAAAAGGGTTCCGAGAGACCACAGCAAACTTCGTGCCAATCTGTGAGGGGTTTGGTAAATGATTGATTTGATTATACTTTTGGAGTGTTGATATTTTTCGTACCTATTAAAAACAGGATTTTCGACAATCGAACTGTCGAAACTGATTCTTCATATCTATTGAAAATATCAATAGTTTCAAGTGTTTAGGCTGAAACTTGCCAATTGGTAAAAGTGCCGAATTCGTCAATTTTCGACACTTTTTCACTTATGATTACACTTACATATTGAAAGTATCAATGATTTAAAGTGTTTATAAATATATCAATCCGTCGAATCAACATCCAGCAACACTTTGGCCACTTGTTCAGCAACCGTTGGTGGTAAGTCTTGATCCCAATGACAGATTACCTGTCCATCTAGTTGTAAGTTCTGCTTGCACAAAAAAACATTGTTGAGCGTCGGATGGTATATCTTTTGGGTTTGCTTTAGAGGTTTGGAGAGTGTGTCATGAAAGCTATAGGTTTTCCCATGCAAGGTCAGGGTTTGATTGGCATAGTCGTACTGACCGACTTTATCACGTTCCACATAGATTTGGGTCGGGGGTAGTTCTACACCCAGTGTGACCAATAACTGGCCCAGTGACCAAGTGGAAAGGCGTTTGTCCAAGGGACGAAATTGTCTTATTACATTCCCCATTCCATGGAAGGTTTGTTTTCGTTGTTTGAAGTATTCTGGTTTGTTTCCGTCAAATCCATAGACGTGATTGTTGCTATCAGACATCGGAGAAGTAATGACTTTGAGGACAAAAAAATCACCTTGTCGCATCGGATTGTCGAGCCATGAATTTAATAGTTGTCCCAAGCGGATAGATGTCTTGACATACCTGGTAAATAAACCAACGTGGGGGAGATGGATTTGTGCCCATTGTTCGATGCTACAAATCCGTCTTTGATGCTTAAGTAGCAGGTTGACATGTCGGGCCAGCATCCTATATTCAAAATTGTTTTCGCGATAGATTACGGTTGATGCCCAAAGACGGTCATGGCGTAGGTTTTCTTGGTTTAAAGCCTCTCTGGTAACCCCCAGTACTTCTAAAAAACGGTCACCATATATGTCAGAATCTACTTTTTCAGCATCAATCCACTCTATAATACGTCGACAGCCTTTACTGAGATTTTTGTAGCCGATTTGCCTGGCGACTTCGGAGCGTTTGAATCCCGTTTTCGCAAAGTGTTTTTGCAAAAATGTACGTGGGGGAGGGGGTGGATTTTGGTTATAAAAACGACAAGATTCCAAGTTGATGTCGAGTGCGATCGTGGTCATCGGTGCTCCAGTGTTGAAGGTGGGTTGGAGCCAAAGTGTTCATCCAAAGATTTTTGGGAACAGTCTTTAGCTGGTTGTTTTAAGTGGCCGCAAGCGTTGCAAATCACCACTGTGGTACTCCTTAAACGATGCCCAGTTGTTTTTTCGTACAAAATTGTCTGGCGTTATAGAAATTCCCACACAGGAGATCCCAAAACAGACTATATTTCAACAAGACAAAGAACTGTATATTTGGAGGGGAAATGTGGTTTGCACTGTTGTTGGCCTGTGGTGATAAATTTGATAATCCAGAGTCTTATGAAGGAGATGACGCTGGTGAGTGTACCGATGGTGCTGACAATGACTTGGATGGTCTCTTTGATTGCAATGATGAAGGTTGTGCAGGCTCACCGGATTGTGAGGGCAGTGGCGAACCATCGAATGAACCCAGTGGCGAACCTGCCAACGAGCCCAGTGGAGAACCTTCAACCGAACCATCGAATGAACCCAGTGGAGAGCCTTCGACTGAAGAAACGGGTGACCCCGAAGAACCACCATCGTGTAATCCTGGTTCTGGAGAAGTCGTACAAGCCGGTACCCTACCCGTCCAGATTACAGGGTCTCTCTCGGATGCGGTGCCGATTCCTGATTTGGCAGGATGGTCTTTGGCGGTCTGTGATTTTGACAACGACGGTGTAGTTGATTTTACCGCAGGATTGGATTGTAATGATGAAGACTCTTCTGTGTCCAGTTTTCAGGATGAAGGCATTGCAGATGGGATTGATCAAAATTGCGACGGATTTGAGTTGTGTTTCCTAGACCAAGATAACGATGGTCATGGTGGTGATGACGAAGGATACTCAAGTGCTCTGAATTGTGATGCCGTTGGTTTCGCCATGACTGCCACAGACTGCGATGATGACGATGTTACAGTGTATGCTGGTGCCGCAGAGATCTGCGACGGTTTGGACAACAGTTGTGATGGTGCGTTGGGTGCATTGGAAATTGATACCGATGGTGATGGCTATGTAGTCTGTACTTTGGATGCAGGTGGTTGGGACGGATCTGGTTCGGTAACTGGTGGCGATGATTGTGTTGATACCGATGCTCTGACCTTTCCAGGATCTGCTGAATTAGACAGTACGACGGACTGTATGCGAGATGCTGACGGCGATGGTTATGGGGATGCTTCGGTAACTGGTGCGACTACTGCGGGAACCGATTGTGATGATGCGGACTCCGTGCTGAATCCAGATACCGTTTGGTACGAGGATAGTGACGGTGATGGCTACGGAAACCCCAACAATACACAAGTGCAGTGTTTGCAACCCTCGGGATATTTGTTGGACAATACCGATTGTGTCGATACCGATGCCGATCAACGTCCCGGACAAGACTGGTATCAAGACTCTGATGGTGATGGAGAAGGTGGTGATATTGCGATGACCAATTGTACCCAGCCAGCCGGTTTTGTGGTCAGTACTGGTGATTGCAATGATAATAACGATACCATTTATACGACTGCACCCGAACTTTGTGACGGGTTGCCCAACGTTTGTGGTACCACCTTAGCCAGTGATGAAATTGATGACGACGGAGATGGATTTGTGGAGTGCGTCATTGATGGAGATGGTTGGGATGGTGATGCTAGTGTCATTGGTGGCGATGATTGCAATGATAACAAT
>CAKZLX010000578.1 GCA_937127265.1 uncultured Pseudomonadota bacterium | reverse complement strand
TCGACATAGTCTTGAATCCGATTGCGCAACAGGAATTTATTCATGGTCACCCCTCTCTAAAATGGTACGTAGATTCTTTCGAGCACGGTGAATACGACTTTTGATAGTACCCATGGTCAAATTGGTGATGTCGGCGATTTCTTCATAGGTACAGTCTTGAATGTCTCGTAAAATCAATAATAAACGATGTTCTTCTGGCAATTGATCTAAAGCCTGTTGCAATTGTTGTTCAAAGTCTTGTGTCTCCAATTTGTCCAGTGGATTCTCCGTGACGCCAATCCGTTGCTCAACATCCTCAAATGAATCATGATGCTGTCGTTTTCTACGATGGTATTTGGCACGTAGATTGATACAGTGATTGGTAGCAATTCGATATAGCCAAGTGGAAAACTTTGCATCTCCTCGAAAGGATTGAATGCTTGTAAATACCTTCACAAACACATCTTGGGTAGCCTCCTCAGACAACGCCTGCTCACCCAATTGTCGATAGCAAAAGGTATAGATTTTGTGTTGCCACTTCGATACCAAGGTGGTGAACGCTTCTCGATGACCTTGTTGCAATTGCTGAACCAATTGTTCATCCAGCATCGGTACCTCCTGCGTGTGCAATCGCCATCCAGAATGTAACCTGTCTACGGCAGTACTTCTGTCATTTTGCGTATTGATTGGTCTTGGTTGTGGTGATGCATCTATGGTAGAAATGGCTTGAGGTTCTTCCGTTGAAGAATATTGGTTAGATGGTGGACTACCAGCCTTTCTGCGGCATCCGCAATTGTTTTCCGTTGTGAATCGCATCAGTAATGTCCTCTTTGGAGAGAACATGCAGCGGCAACAAGGTTCGTTGAATGATGGCATTGTGGAGTGTACAACCATCTAAATTGCACCATTCCAGATCGGTTTCCACCAAGATGGCTTCCGAGAGATTGGATTTTTTGAGGTTGGCTTTCCACAATGATGCACCTGATAAATTGGCTTTTTGAAAGTTGCATTTGCTGAGGTTGCTTTCTGCCAGTTTGCAATCGCGCAAATCGGCTCCAGAAAAGTCGATGTCGCTGAGATCGAGTCCACGCAAATCGCTTCCAGCAAGAGAGGAATTGCTTTTGACAGCCTGTACAACTTCGTTGCGTGTAAAGGTGGTGTCGTCTAATTTGGGAATATTGCGAGAACTCATAATCAACAGGGGGGCGCACTATCACATTTGGTGATTGGATTGTAAAAAATGTTTGTTGCTCAAAGCATAATTCCATTTTATGGGTCCTGTCCAAAAATATTTACTACATTAATAGACAGGCATTTATTTCCAAGGTTCCCAACAGAGGCGAAAAATACTTATTTTGGCATTGTTTCCAACAAGTGGGCAATAATCATCCGTTGCTCTGGGTGTAAATAGGCACTGCGATTGGCCTTTTCAAAATATTGTTGAGCTTCTTTATGTTGTCCCAACCGTCGAAAAATATCACCGACAATGTATTGTGTCTGCCCATCATTGGGTGCTTTTTGCAAGTGAAGCAGGTATTCAGCTAGTGCCAATCGGAGTAATCGCGGTTCGACTTCGGTAGTTAAGGTGATAAACTCGGTGGCTGCTTCTCGTTCATAAACCATTAGTTGGGGGTCATTAAGAAATTGTTGGATGTAGTGTTCACGTTCGACGAATCGTGCATTCCGATGAGCGACCCGGGCCAGATTGTAGGTGACCATTTTGCGTTGTTCGCTGGTTAATTCTTTGTCCAGTTCGGACTTTCCTTGTGCCAAAATCTGATCGGCAACCACTGGACCTTTGAGATCGGGATGAATCCCAACCGCTTGATCTCTGGCGGTCCAAGCGGCTTCCAAGTAGAGATTGCCTAAAAATAGAGCATCTTTGCCTTGCCACCGATAAAAAGAAGCCGCAATTTCATATCGTTCCCAAACGGTAGGGCTTTGATATTGCTGTGCCAAGGGAGTGAGCCAGGTTTTGATTTCCGCTTGTTCACTGGGTGAAAAAGATTGTTGCATGTCTTTGGTGTAAGCAGAAAACAAGGTTTTGGTACAGGTTGAAATGGCGTGCTCGCGAAATTGGGTTCCACTCGAGTAGGTAGCACCATCAGAGTCAAAGCCGCCATATTCGTTGCTGGAGACTTCAAAGTACAGTTTGACCGTATCGTTTTCATCAATTGGACAGGTGGCATCGGTTGTATGAATGCCGGTGGCTTCTGCCAATGGAACACTAAAAAGGACAGACCATAGAATAGAGAAAAACATGAGGACTCGTTTATTGGGCGGGTGTAGAGGATAAAAGGTATTCTTTGCTGAAATGATCCAAGGAGATTTCTGTTTTGGTATCCCAAGAATGCACCTCGATTGTGGTCTGGGATTGGGTTTGGAGATTGCGCATCATACTCTTGGTTGGTAAGCCGTTGGCATTCGTTGTCAAAACAGTCAACTCTTTGATTTGGGTGTCACCTTGGAACAACTGAATCTGCTGAGGGGATTTGGATTTCTTTTCAACAGTGGTGATCCATTTGCTGTATATAGTGTCACTTTCTTGTTTGGGGATACTTTCAATCATCCACTGTGTATCGGTTTCTTGGACTAGTCGATGGGCTTGTGGAATGTTCATCAATAAAAAGTCATGAAACTCAAAGTCAGAACCCATAAAAGCACGAGAACGATTATTGTCATTGAGGGTGGTGACTCGTTTGAGGGCGGGGAGATACAACCACATCGTATCATCTTGATGGTGTCGATCAATCCAAACCACTTGGGTGTTTGCTACCGGTTGGGGGGAGAGAAAACGGGCATGGCAATAGAGAGCCTCTTGTTCTCGACGCATTTCCGTTTTCATACGGTAGGATTTGGTTTTCTTACCGTCCTCGATAGTGAGGGACAATTCTTGTGTGGCATAGACCCATTGTTGCGTACTTTCAAGTGATTGCATGATGGTGTCAACAGTAGGATTTGCGGTGTTCTCTGCTTCCGCCACCGAAAGTAACAGTGTAAACCAAAATGCTAGCATGGTGTGAATCTCCCTGTATACCGATTTGGGAACTGCTCTCGGTGAAGATGCTGAACCAGTGGGATT
>CAKZLX010000577.1 GCA_937127265.1 uncultured Pseudomonadota bacterium | reverse complement strand
TCTCGGTCGCCATTTTTGATCAACACCATATCAAACCCTATATTTGGCACAATCGCGTATATCGATTTGAAGTCGCGTCCCAATTTGAAGATCATGGTTTGGTCAAACTGCAACATGACTGGGGTATCGTTACCCATACAGAATTTACGGTGACCACCCCCGATGATTGCACCTCGGAACAATAGTCATGCACTATGTATTGTTGGGGCAAGGACCACTACCATCTTCGAGTGAACCCTTTTGTACCTTTCCACAATTGCGCACTTGGTCACTATGGAAAAGTCTAAGTCAGTGGTGTCGAAAAGAAGGTCACACCCTTGAATTGTTGCTGTTAGATGATCGGGAACAACCCGAAACCTACAATGTCTATGCAGCAAAAGACATGCAAGCCCTCTATCAACGAGTACAATCAGCAGATGCCATCATCACCGCGGGTCCTTTTCTGCCATTGATTGCTCTGTTACACCTGCCGACCGATATCCCTTTGTGGCTCGATTATCCTAGTGACCCACTGGCAGATCGAGAAGCCAAACATGCCTTATCCTCTTTAAACAATGAAGAATGGTGCTTTGTCTCTGAACTGGTCGATTATGCCCAAAAACGAGCGGATGCCATAGGCGTGATCAGTCACCGTCAACGATGGGCGACAACAGGACAACGCCTCTGGCTGCATTGTCCTTCAATTCCAATACACCATCTGCCAATCGCCTTTGACTTTCCGATGTCGATGGTTCATCAAAGTCATGGACAGGACATTTTACTAGCCGGATCAAACAATGCTTGGTTGAACATCCCAAAGTTGGAACAGGCTTTGCAAAACCAAACTGTTCACTGTACGGGAATGGACGTCCCTCATTTAGAAGAATCGTCACATCGGTTACCCCCAAGTTGGACAGTTCATGGTTGGCTATCAACACCTGACTTGCAAAAGGTGATCAAAACCTGTCAGTTTGGGGTTTGGGCAGATCGCCATGGTACAGAACCCCTGTTGGGTTCACGAACCCGCGCTTTGTTCTATCTTTGGAATGGTCTCACACCGATTGGTGACACCACGACTGAACTGGCATCGCTATTGTATGAAGCACAAAGCATGCGTTCTTGGGAGGATTCGAACCCTTTTCAACCTGTCAATATTCATCAAGTACAAGAATTTTGTAGAAAAACATTTGCTCCTGACAACATCTACCAACCCCTGTTCTCTTGGATGAAATCACCTAGCAAAACACATCCACTGAGACAAAGTGAAACCCTTCTATCCGAAAATAGGCGCCTTCGACAAACCTTACAGAATATCTACAACACTCCCACTTGGCGTTGGGGTTCCAAACTACACGGTTGGATCAACAGAATCATAGATCGATAATATCAAAGACAATCAATTCTGCAGAGGTCTCTTGGTTTTCCCACCAGTGCACCAGTCCATTTCGTTCAGCCACACAATCGGGTGGTCGATGATTAACAGAACCCTCTCCACGATGCTCCACTACTTCTCCAGACAACAAACAGGCAAATGAAGGTCTTGATTGGTGCTTGTGTTGTCCGACAATTCCTGCAGCATCCACACGAACATGTCTAAATCGCAGTTGCTTGTTGGAGACCGAAAACTCGGTCAGAGGATGTGACCATGTACCAACCAGGTTGACACCATTAGACTGGGTTGGAGCATCCATGGTCAATTCTTGTTCGGCAAATGGGATGGTATCCATACTGGGTTCTGCAGAGAGGATTTGAACAACCAGCATCGTACATCCGACCCGACAAGTGTCTACTGGTGACTGCTTGGGATACATACCACTATCCAGAACGGTCTGGCCACTTTTGGTATCTGATACGACCACCCAGCCTGCCTCTTGGGTAAATGGTATCGACTGTCCCTCTACTATCGACCATCGTTCCAACTGATAATGCCATCCTTGTCCCTTCTCGGCAAAGTCTTCTTGGAGATCAATGCTGTGAATCACTTCTTTCTGTGTGGTCACTGTTTGCACAGGTGTGGTTACAGGTTGAACCATCGGGGTTGCACACCCCATCCAAAGACTGATAGAATACATCAAAACTCCACTTTTATTGATACCTAACCCATTTGGAGACCAGATGATTTCTTTGTTGTTTATCTTGGCTTGTGGACATGAACACCCCGACGTTGAACTCCCCGAAGGTGATGCCATGCTGGGGGAAGAATTGTACTTCACCTCTTGTAGTGGTTGTCACAGCACCGACGGTACTGGTGGCTCAGGACCAAACCTGTTGAATCAAACCGATGACCACATTGTAGACTATGTACAAAATGGCAGTGGAGACATGCCGGCTTTTCCTGAACTTAGCGCTCAAGATATCGCCGATATCATCGCTCATATTCGAGTACTGGAAAGCGAATAACCTTAAAACCCTGCGGGTCTACCACCTTTTCGTGGATCAGAAGCCCCCAAACAGTCCCAAGTATCTTGTGGTGACTGCTGACAATGCACCACTTGCACCGATGAGTGTAGTGGCATCGGGAAGAGTTGATGACCTTTGGCGATCAACCCATCTCTTACATCGCTAGGAATCTCATCGTCAATAAACAGTTTTTCAGGAACCCACTGGTGATGGATTCGTCCCCGAGAATTGGCGACTGAAGGCTCCAGTCCAAAATCAATGATGTTGATCAGGGTTTGTAAGGTTGAAGTGATGATCAATGGTCCCCCACTGGCTCCGATAACGATTCGCTCTTTACCATCTGGGGACACCAGTATTGTTGGTGACATAGAAGACAACGGGACCGCTTTTGGTGCCACAGAATTAGCCTCGGAACCAATCAGTCCGTAATAGTTAGCCTTACCTGGTTCGGCCACAAAATCATCCATTTCGTTGTTGAGCAACACCCCACTGCGATTACCCACGACCCGAGAACCAAACTCGGTGTTGATGGTGGTGGTCAAGGAGACAGACATTCCATCTTTATCCACTACTGCAATGTGTTGGGTACCGGCATCTTGACCAATCTCTACTGGTGTTCCATAAAAGTCACGTGATTGGGTTTGATCTGGGGTAAAAGACTGAGAGATGTCTTGGATACGTTCGGCAGAGAGTAACCTTTCTATGGGAACCTCCACTCGATCGGGGTCGCCCATGTAGTTAGCCCGATCGGCAAAGGCATGTTGAAAGGTCTCCGCATACAAATGCAACAGTTCCGAAGAATTCTGACCATAAGTAGAGAGGTCAATCTCTTCCAGAACTTTCAATACCTGTAAAATCACCAACCCGCCAGAAGAAGGAGGCGGCATGGTATAGACTTTCCAACCACGATAGGAACCTTCGAGCAATGAACGTTCCTTCGTTTCCACCGAAGCCATATCTTCGAGAGTGAGTATCCCACCTTCGGATTGTACTGTTTGCACGATATCCGCTGCCACCCACCCCGTACGAAAGACTTCTCCTTCCGTTTTGGCCCAGGCTTGAATTGTTTTGGCAAGGCGAGGATGGGTGATGGTGGTTCCCTGAGTCGGTTTATCCATATTCCACAAAGACCGTGCCACTTGATTTTGGGTCTGGACATCTCCCAATTTACCAAAGGCATGCAACAAGTGGGTTTCGATTCTAAATCCAGACTTGGCCAAACGAATGGCCGGTTTGGCAATTGTTTTCAAGGGCAACGATCCTTTTCGACGATGCAATTCCACCAAACCGTTGGCTTCATTGGGAATAGCCACCGCCAGCCCACCATAACGCGATGCCTTATCCACAGTGCTTTCCACATACATATTCCGATGGGCATTACTTGGTGCCCTTTCCCGAAAGTCCAATACAAACGGTCCCATTTGTGAGTCACTCGGGTCATCGACTAAGGCAAACCCACCGCCCCCCAATCCAGAACCAGCAATCTGTACCACACCTGCCGCCAGTACACTAGCAATGGTGGCATCAACCGCATTGCCACCCTTAGCCAGTATCTCAGCACCCGCATCCGCAGCCAAGCCATGATCGGAAGCCACGATACCATGATTCGACCAGTAAGATGAGGGTGCAAATGCCAACGTACCCGACAAGATGACAATTGCGCACAGCGACCGACCAAACGATCGTTGCCATAATGAAAGTGATGTCACAATTCCTCCAAAGCAATGACAAACTATATCAAAGCCCTAGCAGAAACCCAACCACAATCGATGAAACCAAGACACCGAGCAACCACAGTTTGGCTTGTTTTCGCCATACCTGATTGAGAATCAAAGGACGAACATTACCAAGGGTCAATCCAATTCCATAAGCCATCATCAAGGGTTCTGTCCGCAATCCCACCGAAGGCAAATCTAAACTTCTAGCGAACAAAGCCAACCCAAAGATGGTCATCGGAACAACCCCTATCAAAACACTCAACACTGTACTCACCAAGACCATCGCGATCGGCAACCACGGATGAAACTCCATCGGCAACTCTTCTAATCCCCAAGCGGCCACTTCAGGCAAGCCCCCTGCCACTGCTAGATTGACCGCAAACAAACTAGCAAAAAATGCCCCTATTTCAGGAAGAGGTACCCTGTCTCGCCCCACCCAAAGCCAGAGTACAGAAGTTCCACCAAGAATCCACACTGCATAGACTGGTAACAGAAACGAAAGAAACAACGTAACCGCTGCAACATACCACAACACCCGTGGCGTCGGTTCTCGTTTGTTTATACTATTAAGGGCGTCGCTCACAAATTGTTGGTATCGTTCGGTAGCCTCTAACTTGGAGGTTGATAGCCAAAACCATAGCAACATCGGTATCCACAGGATTAACCACAGAAAACCTGATGACAAGAAATCGAGTCCACCAAACATTAGCCCTGGATGCAACAAGGAGCCTGCCATCGCTAGGCATACCCGTCGATAGTGAGCCTCTGACTTCCGTTCCACTTTTGACAAAATCAACCCGCTACCCAAAGCGCCAAAACAGACCCCAAGAGCAAAGGATTCTCTTGAATTTAAAGAAGAAATGCGAATCGCACTTCCCACCAAAATCGACCATACCATCCAAAGGTTGAACCGTTGGGCATCCAAGATCAATCCAGTATCCGTAAGTAGAGTGGAGAACTCCATAATCGAAACCAAGCCCATCACTTCCCCGAGAATCATCCCCAGATCCCATACCAGCAAAGGCCACCACAAACGACGGCGAAACAATCCCAACAATACAGCAGGAATCGACAAGACAACCACTGACATCACGAAAGACTGCATCGGTCCTCCCTATTCACCACTGGATTGATCAACCGACCAATACCCTCAACTTCCATCCGGACGGTTTGACCATCAACCAGCGGCCCCACTCCCGAGGGGGTTCCTGTGGCAATGATGTCCCCTGGTAATAAGGTCATTATATTAGAGACAAAGGATACCAGTTTAGGAATGTGAAACAACATATCTCCAGTAGAAGAGTCTTGTCGCAATTCATCATCCACCCAACACTGAATCTGACGAGGAGTCGCCAAGTCCTCCGGTGTACCCAATTGAATCCAAGGACCGATTGGACAGAAAGTAT
>CAKZLX010000576.1 GCA_937127265.1 uncultured Pseudomonadota bacterium | reverse complement strand
ATCAACATCACAATCCACAAATACTTTGAGTTCAGCATCGGGAATGATCACCGTTCCAATATCTCTACCGTCCATCACCAAGGATTCTCGTTGGGCGTATTGTTGTTGAATCAACGATAGTTTTTCTCGTACAGGAGGATACACCGAAACCACACTGGCAAAGACCCCGACTTCTTTACTGCGAATCAAACCACTGACATTGCGTCCATTCAACCAAGTTGTCAATTGTCCTGACTCCCAGGTAAAATCAAACTGAACCTCATCGAGTACCGACAATACATCGTTCACATCGTGACAATCTTTTTGGGCCTCCAATACCAACAAGGCAATCGAACGATACATCGCACCGGTATCAATGTATGGGAAAGACAATCGCTCGGCTACACCTTTGGCAATCGACCCTTTTCCTGCGGAGGCTGTTCCATCAATCGCAATTCGAATCATCTGTGCTCCCTATTCATATAAAACGGGAAAAGTTTATCGGATTGATCTATTTTTCGCAAAGACAATCGATGATGAGCGATTTCTGACCAAACAAACTGTCACATAAATGATCAAAATAATCTTATGAAGCCATATATTGTTGTACCGAAATCCCATGTCGATCAGAAATATCCATAATAATAGCCGAAAGATCTTTGAGTTTTCTTCGGTACATCGCCGCACAAAACAAGTTGTCTTCAAAAGCCAACAGACGTTCGAGCAAGGCATAGGCAATCAAGACTTTACTCAAATCCATCGCCTGATGATCGATCAAAAACAATGCCAATCGGGTAGCACTTAGGGTTTCCAAGTCACCAAGTTCCAGCCCCAAGTGCTCTTCGGAGATTTGATTAAACAACGCAAAGTAACTTTGGGACTTATCAACACAGTGAATATCTTCTAAAACCGGTTCCACATGCCATACAACCATCACGACCTCCATCTGTCTATAATTTAGCATCGGTACAATTTTAAATTTGTTTACAATACGAATATCAATATCAATTCGGTCATATTATGTCCGTATCGATTGACAAGTGTACTTATTTATGATATATTAAAACTGTTCAACAACAACGGAGATGAAACCATGAATGGATTCTTTACCAAACTTGTCGGGGTCACTTTTGACAATACCGATGGCTCTTCACGACAACAATACATCGCAGAATTGGCTGAGACTTTCGATGTCAATGTCAAAACATTCTTGAATGGAAAACGCGACCTCGACAATCCCTACGATGACAAAGCGGTGGCCATTTATGACCAACAAGGCCGTCAATTGGGATACCTTTCTCGTAAAGTCAACGAAACTGTGGCGCCTTGGCTAGATCAAGGTTCTGATCTCTTGGTGGAAATTGTCAACATCACTGGTGGCGAAGGTTCACACTGGGGCATCAACATTTGGGTAGAAAAGAAAAAGGCTTCTGCCTAACCCAAGTCCCCGTAGATCATCCATGTGATGGTCTCAATGTAGACTGACGTTAAGAAATTTGTGCACTCTCCGATTCGATTGGATAATTACCAATTGATCTGGGGAGTCACTTTTTTCGGAGACGCTTTGAGCCTACTTGCTTTACCATCTCTAATTCTGTTCTTGCTCGGTTGCAACCGCGACTGGGATCAAGATGGTGTTGGTCGATGGAAAGACTGTGACGACAAATCTTCTCTGATCTACCCGGGTGCACCTGAACTCTGTGATGGAATTGACAACGACTGCGATGATTTGATTGATGAAGAAGATACCCTCAGTCTACTGGTTGGTCGTAAAGTGTATCGTGATGACGATGGTGATGGCTTCGGTTCCGAAATCAATGCGGTTGGCTATTGTGAAAATCGACCCAACCTACCAGGATACATCGATAAAGGTGGTGATTGTGACGATGCCGACCCCACAGTCCATCCCGACGCCATTGAAGTCTGCGACGACCTCGACAACGATTGCGATGACCTGACAGATGATCAAGATGATTCCCTTGATGGTTCCACTGGTGATATTTTTTATGCCGACCTCGATCGGGACACCTACGGTGATCCCAACAATGTAATTGAGGCCTGCTTACAACCTACCGATAGCGTCGAGAATTCAGAAGACTGTGATGATAGCAACAATGCCATCCGACCAAATACTTGGGAAGATTGCAACGACCAAGTGGACAACAATTGCGATGGCTTTATTGATGCGATGGATTCAGATTGTGTTGCCCAAAATGCCTTCAACATCACCATGCTCCTTCAAGGAATACACCAAGAAGGCAAAACAGGTTTTGCCGTTTCGTCTGCCGGTGACATCAACGGAGACCAATGGCCTGATGCTTTAATTTCTTCTCCAGGAACAGCCAACAATACTGGCGAAGTAGCTTTGATTGTCAGCAATCCAATTCTCAACTCAGGCTCGGTATACCATGCCCGACACATTTTTCGTGCCAAACATGCCTTCTCACACACCGGTAGTTCACTAGCCGGGATCGGAGACTGGGATGGCGATGGTTTCGATGACTTCTTGATTGGGGCTGACGAAACTGGAATGCATGAAGTGGATCCCAATCCCTATGGGGCAGTCTATGCCCTTTCCGGTCTGGGTGTTGTACCTTGGGGTGTTCGTGGCTTAGAAAGTGCGACTCTTGAAATTACCGGAGAAGCAAACAGTTTGTTTGGCAACACCGTTTCAGGACTCGGTGACATTGATGGCGATGGTCTCAACGATTTCATTGTCGGTGCACCAACAAATGGCGTTGCTACTGTCGACTCCCATGCCTATATCTTCTATGGTGGACGTTCTTACAGTGTTGCCAGTGACGCCGATGTCAGTATTCAAATCGATCCTACCCCAGAAAATACCATCAATCTCTCCAACGTTGGTGATGTAAACAACGATGGGCGTGCCGACGTACTGTTGGGCGGTACTGGACTACAAGCCCACGCCTATTTGTATTGGGGAGGAATTTCTTTGCGAAATACCCTTTCGACCTCCGATGCCGATTTGATGTTTATGCCTGAGGACTCGGAAGATCGTGCCCATCAAGTGGCTTCGGCAGGAGACTTCAACAACGATGACATCCCCGATTTGTTTATCGGTGCGCCCTACAATGACAGTAACGGTCGCAATACCGGAAAAGTCTATATTCTATTTGGTGGAAACTTTCCCAACAACGGAGTCGTTGCCCTATCGTCGGCTGAAGTGCAATTGCATGGAGATCAACCCAACCAACGTGCAGGCTATGTTTTTCAAGCTGGTGATCTCAACGGTGACGAATACGCTGATCTGATCGTCGGATCACCTGGTTATCGTGAAGATTTCAATAACCAAGGAAAACTCTACGGCATCGTAGTCGATCCAATGCGACCACTCCCCTCTCCAAACATTGAAGATGTGGCCACGCAATATATCATCGGTCCCCAAGCCAACAGTCGGTGGGGACGCAAAGCCGCCATTGTTGGAGACCTTGATCGCTCTAGTTTCCCCAACATTCTGTTGGGAGAGCCCTCCACCGACAGTCCCGAGAGCAATATCGGTCAAGCCAAACTGCTATCCTTAAGCCAGTTCGAATGTTTTGACTGTGTCGAAGTCTGTGACGATCCTTTAGATAATGACGGCAATGGACTGGTGGGGTGTGCAGATCCTGCTTGTGCCAGTTTAGAAATCTGTTCCAGTCCAATCGAAGACTGCTCTGATGCCATTGACAACGATGGAGATGGTGGGGTTGATTGTATTGATCCCGATTGTGATCGCTCCCCAGACTGTCCTGTCGATTTGGGATTGGAAGTCACCGGTGAGGAAGCCTTCTCTCGTTTCGGATTTGCTGGAACTGATGCAGGCGATGTAGACGGCGATGGACTTCACGATCACCTGTTCAGTGCGCCAAACTCTTCCCAAAATGGACAGAACAATGGAAAGGTGATGCTCTTTTGGAGTGATTCGCTCAACCAAGATGTCTCTTTGTCTGCCCAATTCGCCGATGTATCTTTTCGAGGGGAAAACGATGGTGATCTATTGGGATGGGCATTGGCATCGGCTGGTGACATTGATGGCGATGGCCTAGACGACATTTTGTTTTCGGCTCCGCGTTCGGATCGTTTGATTGATGATGGGGGTGCTGTTTATCTGTTTTTGGGTTCTTCGTTGCAAACCCTGACCGTCATTCCTACCAATCAAGCCGATTATATTTTTCAGGGAACGGAAATCGGCTCACAGGCCGGCTACAACATCTTGGGTAATGTCAATCTCGATAATGATGGCGTTGGGGACATTGTGATTTCTAGCCTCACCAAAAATCAGTGGAATGAACCGATCGCCCAAAGTCACGTCATTCGAATGGGGTCGATTGCACCAGGAACCTACAACCTTGACGATATCGGACAAGTGATTCAATCACACCCATTGTCTAACGATGTGGCCTTGCAAGGCGTTCACTTGGCAAACATCGGAGACATCGACAATGATGGACGTGATGACCTTGCAATGGGCATTCAAGCAGTCAAAACGCCACACCTGAATGCCGGAGGTGTCTACATCACCAAGGCCAGTAGTATTTTGATTGCTGGTGATGTAGTCAATTGGGATGCCCATATCTTTGGAGATGCTGAAGGCGATCAGGTTGGGTTCGTCAAAGCGGCTGGCGATATCGATCGTGACGGTGTCAAAGACATCTTGATTGGCATGAACGGAAATGAAGACCGTGCCTATATTCACCACGGAACCCGTATCGGTATGGGTACAGGCAGTATACGTTCTGGGGCCTATGGGTTCAACATCACCGGACAGATCTTTGAAACCCTCTCCGATATCACAGGGGATGGCGAATCGGACTATATTTTTGGTACCAACACCGACATGTATTTGATGGATGGAGATCGCTTCCCCAAAGTCGGGTGGTTGAATGTAGATGTTGACCAATCGATATACCATTTTGAAGGATGGAGTGGAAACATCTCGATCAACCAAGATTTTGATGGCGATGGCTTAAACGATATCTTTTTTCAAGATTTTGAATTCAACCAATCTCGTGGTTTTATCGGACACATCCAATACTAAAATAGACAATCCATTTTTATTTTATAAAAAAGTCTTATTTTTTGTATGAAACAATCAAAATACATCGTCTACACTGTTGTTACTACAACCAACCACGGAGAAACCATGCTCATGTTTGTTTTTACCCTACTCAGTTCTGTTGCCTTTGCACAGTCTCCTGAAACTACTCAACCCGTTGAATACGCCAAAGAAACCGTCGTTGATTTTGTCGGAGCCGAAGTCGAAGGAACCGTTGTCAAACCACAAATGGCTTTCATCACCACTTGGGAACCTGCTCGTGAAGGCTCCTTGTTGACACTGCGTACTTCTTTCAACATGGAAATGTCTCAATCGATCAACGACATCAAATAAACACAGACCAACATCGACTGGCTAATCTATAAATGAAAAGCCAAACAAGGTCAGATCCATAGATCAACGCTTCGTGTTATGATGCCCAAAAGCAATTTCATGAGGACAGACTATGGATCCCTTTATTTATCAATACCTTGTTGGTGGTATCGTCTTTGCCATTGGTTTGGTGTACGGTTTTCGACAATCCTATTTTGATACTCAAGGAACTGGCTTACGCAACTTGATTGTTGTGTTTGCCGGTTTGTTCTTTTTTGCTGGTGTACAAGGATACCTACAATATGCACCGATGGAAGAACGGGCACCCTATGTCGTGGTCGATCAATCTGGCCAACCGAAAGCCAAAGAAGATATCCTTGCCACCGACTATCCTGCGCCTGCTTTTCGTCAGTCCAAATCACCAGCAGAAGTCGAAAAGATCCAAACCACCGCCGAACAAATCTTACACCCCAAGGATGAGCGTGGCAAATTGGGAACCAATTTAGACTACGGGATCATGATTGGCTATTTCTTGTCGATGATCTTGATTGGAACTTGGTTTGGTCGCGGACAAAGTAGTACCAAGGATTTCTTTTTTGGGGGACAACGGTTTTCTTGGTGGTTAATCGCCTTCTCCTTGGTCGCCACTACGATTGGCTCTTCGTCTTTTGTAAAATATTCTAAAATTGCTTACTCTTACGGGATTGCCTCTTCGCAAACCTATATGAACGACTGGTTTTGGGTTCCACTGTTGCTCTTTGGATGGTTACCAATTTTGTACTTTTCCAAAGTGATCAGTATTCCAGAGTATTTCCAACGTCGATTTAGTCCACTGGCACGAAATGTTGCCACCTATCTTTTGTTGGCGTACTTGATTGGCTACGTTGGCATCAACCTCTTTACCATGGGACAAGCCCTCAACATTTTAATTGGGTGGGACATCTTTGTTTCTGCCATGTTGGTGGCCGCCATTTCCACCACCTATGTGGCATTTGGTGGTCAAACTTCTGTGATCATGACTGACTTATTTCAAGGGGTGATGTTGCTGATCACTGGTCTCTTACTCTTGGTTTTCGGAATTGAGTACTTGGGTGGCTTCGATATGTTTTGGACAAATTTGCCTCGTTCTCACCGGTTGGCGTTTCCGGACTTTAACGCAGATGCTTCCTATCCAGCAGTCGGTATTTTTTGGCAAGATGCGATGGCCAACTCGGCGATGTTTTACTTTCTGAATCAAGGAATGGTGATGCGTTTAATGGCGGCGCGTTCGATTGACGACTCTCGAAAAGCCGTGATGACGATGCTCTTGGTGCTGATGCCAATTGCCGCACTAGTGGTCGCTTCCGGTGGTTGGGTTGGTCAAGCCCTTACATCGGCAGGCGTTCTCCCCGAAATGGAACCCAAAGAAGCCTTTTTCATCACCTCCAGTTTCCTTTCTCAACCAGGTGTTTTTGGATTGGTGATGGCTGCCCTAACCGCGGCTCTGATGTCAACAGTCGATACCTTGATCACCGCGATTTCTGCGATTGTGGTCAACGACATCTATCGCCCTCTCAAACCAGATGCATCGGAATCATCGATGCTCAAAATGGCACGAATTTCTTCTGTATCCATCGCGATTATCGGTGTCTTGTTGGTACCAGTGTTCCAAAGTTTTGGCTCGATTTATTCTGCCCACGGCGCCTTTACCGCAGCCATTACCCCCCCACTGGTCATCACACTGCTCTTGGGTGTTTTTTGGCGACGGTTCTCCACCAAAGCCGCCATCATCACCATGCTCTTGGGGTTGGCAATCATCTTTTGGTCCATTTTACAACCGGAAATCATCACCCCATTTGCCCACGGGGTTCCCATGAAAGAAGCCAAAGAAGGTTTCTTGGCGGGTAAAGACCAATACAAGTTCATGCGTGGATTCTTTGGAATGAGTGTCTGTTTAGTCATTGGACTGGTCACGGGATTTTTGTATCCCAACCAAAACAAGGAATCGATCAAAGGGTTGGTCTGGGGAACCATTAAGGATGCCATCCGAAACTACAAAGGGTCAGAGGGAAGTGAGACCATGAGTGATTGGATGATCGTCGAATTTACAGTTGGCGAAGAAGAAACACTCTTGGATCGACCAGTGGCTTATCTCTCCGCAGACGTTGCCCAAACACTGGAAGCCAAAGAAGGCGATATCCTATACATTAGTGATTCACGTGCGTGGTTAGGTGGCTTGCGATCAACTCACGCCTTGATTGGTGGGATCAAAGAGAGTGTCACCAATGGAACGATTCAAATCACCCCCAGTTTAAACAGTATTGCTGGTCGTCAAGGACACCCTTTGCGAATTAAACGAATGTATTGATCGAACCCTTGTGCTAGAATTGACCATATATTGAACCATTCTTGGGGTTCACACTCGATAATTTATTGGAGTCAATCATGCGCATACTGAGTCTTAGTCTATTGCTCACCGCTTGTCGTGCAGAGATCAAAACACCCACCACCGATACCGAAGACGTAATAGTGACCGAAGCAGACTTGGATGGGGATGGATACCTCGAAGGCGATGATTGTGATGATAACGACGCCAGCATCTATCCCGGTGCCACTGAAACTTGTGATGGGATTGACAACGACTGTGACGGCAATGTCGATGAAGAAGTGACCGACACCTTTTATGTCGATGCCGATGGTGATGGTTTTGGCGACCCAGAAAACACCGTAGAAGGATGTGATGCACCTCTTGGAAGTGTACCCAATGGAAATGATTGTGATGATTCTGAACCAACCATGTTCCCTGCAAACACCGAGGTCTGTGACGGCTTAGATAATGATTGTAACGGAACCATCGACGAAGACATTCCTAGTGTATGGTACCTTGACGCCGATGGAGATGGGTATGGTGACAGTACACAAATGGCCGAAACCTGTTTACCAGAAGCCGGATATATCGCTGAGAGCGGGGATTGTAATGACAGCGACCCAGCCGCGTTTCCCAATGCCGAAGAAGTCTGTGACAGTATCGACAACAACTGTGATGGGGATATCGATGAGGGTTTGTTGACCTTATATTACGTGGATGCCGATCTCGATGGGTATGGTGACAACATCACCATTGAGGCTTGCGAAATGACCGAGGGACTCACCCTAACGGGTGGAGATTGTGACGATGCCGATTCTCAAAGCAATCCTGGAGAAGATGAAGTTTGTGGTGACAGTATCGACAACAACTGTAATGGTGTCAGTGATGAACCCAGTGCGGTAAACGCCACTGTTTGGTACCTAGACAATGATGGTGACGGGTATGGTGTGGATGCCCAAAGTCAAACGGCTTGTGACCAACCCACTGGATATGTCGCCGACAGTGGAGATTGTGACGATACCAACACCAGTATCTACACTGGCGCACCAGAACTGTGTGATGGGATTATCAACGATTGTGCCACCAGCACCCTATCCTCCACGGAAATCGATGACGATGGTGACGGATATGTAGAGTGTTCTATCGACACCAATGGATGGAACGGCACCGCAACCGTTGTCGGTGGTGATGATTGTGACGATACCAACAATTCCATGTATCCAACCGCTGACGATGTTTGTGATGGGGCTGACAACGACTGCAACGGATCTATCGATGACGACATTGCTTTCTTTGGACTTGAGGCATCTTGTGCAGCCGATAACTGTTTAGACATCATCACCCAATACTCAGATGCCGAAGATGGTGTGTATTGGGTCAACCCCGATGGTAATGGTCCACACGAAGTCTATTGTGATATGACCACAGACAATGGGGGTTGGAGTTTAATCTCGGTGGTGCGCAGTGATGATGCCTCTCAAGTGATCGTTGCCAACAATTATTGTGCCAGCATTGATCCAGCCACCAACTGCAAAGGGAAAATGCCAACCAGTGAAGCCAATTTTGCCGATGAAATCTTGGTGTATGACTTGGGTAGTGACGAGTTTATTGTCTACGAAGGATTTGAAACCAATGGTGCTTTTGGCTATTTCACCCTCAACAAACAATTGGCCTATGACAGTACCTGCACTGGATACAACCACATCTGTGGTTCAGCGATTGACCCTAACCTGAGTATTGCAAGAACGTCTGGGTACACCTATAATTACAGTGGCCCCCTATATCAGTGGTGGCGTCTAGGAGGTTGGTGGATTGGTGCCAATCCAAATAGTGGTAACGCCATCGGACGCGTTCACGCCAGCAGTTATTCATCGTCTCACGATCTACGTAATCGAGCCAGTAGTGGGTCTTCAACTGGTCAAGTCTCCGCAGGCCATCAGGCTTTGTATTATCGATAAACATCAGAACCCAAACAGTTGGACTTCCCAAGATTAAAGCCCTGCTTCCTCCATCATATCTATGATACAGTAAAGAATATACCGAATTGGAGAACACCATGCGCATACTGAGTCTTAGTCTATTGCTCACCGCTTGTCGTGCAGAGATCAAAACACCCACCACCGATACCGAAG
>CAKZLX010000575.1 GCA_937127265.1 uncultured Pseudomonadota bacterium | reverse complement strand
TAATATAGGGCCCGCCAAAGATGCCTTTAACCAGATGGCCGATCGGGTGGTGGAAATACTCGATGGACAGCAATTGCTCTTGGCCAGTATCAGTCATGAGTTACGAACCCCACTGGCTCGGATGCGATTGGCGACGGCACTGTTGGAATCGAAAGTGGATACCAAAGCCTTGGATGAAGAAATTGAGGAGATGGATGCCTTGGTGGAGATGTTGTTGTTGTCCTCACAATTGCAATCGGGCAGTTTTGAAACCAAACTGGTGGAGATGGATCCCCAATCCTTGATCTTGGAAGTGTTGGCTGAGATTGATTTGGCTGACCGCTATGTGGATTTACAGATTGCCAATGATCTGACCCTCTATGGAGACCGATTGCTGCTACGTCGGGTGATCTGGAATCTTCTGTCTAACATTGCCAAGTATACGCCATTGGATTGTACGGTGCAGATTATCACCAAGAAGGAAAACGATGGTGTGGTCGTGGAAGTTGCCGATACTGGAAAAGGGGTATCAGATGCCAGTTTAGCCCAGATGTTAGCGCCATTTTGGAGACATGATCGCAGTCGAAACAAAAGTGAACAAGGCGGATGGGGGCTGGGGTTGTCTTTTGTGCATCGGGCAATTGAGGCCCACGGTGGTACAGTGGTTTTGGAGCACAATCAGCCAACAGGTTTGAGAGTTAGACTGTTCTTACCCCATCAGAAACAGCCAGTAAACTCTGCATCGTCTGTTGGAGATGATCGGACTTGACCAAGACATCTTTCCAACGGGTAGGGATTGCTTCAATACCATAGAGTGCACCTGCAATTTGACCGGTGACCGCACCTACTGTATCGGCATCATTGCCCAGATTGACCGCTTTGATGAGGGCTTCTTCAAAAGAGTTGGTGGTGTAGACAGACCAAATAGCGGCTTCTAGGGTGTGTACCACGTAGCCCCGTGAGGAAATCTGGTCACGGGTTTTCGTTGTCCAAGTACCATAGGCGATATTCGCTATTTCTTCGGCCCAATACCCTGCATAGGGTTCGAGGGCGTTCAGAGATTCCTCAAGTGTTTTTTCTTGAAACAAGTGAAACAAAAGTATCCCCAACAGTTCACAGGCATCCGCCGCCTTACCTGAAGCGTGGGTGGTAAAACTTTGGGTGGTGGCAATGCGTCGAAGGGTATCTAGGTTTTGGTTGTGGACGATGGCTACTGGTGCGAAGCGCATGATGGTTCCATTTCCATCGGAGACTTTGCCATTGGAAGAGGCAACAACCTGCCCAGTGCGGTGATAACGGGTCAAACTGCGCAAGGTGTTTTGTCCAAATCCAAAGGCCTTGTCGACCGAGCAGTGTTCATTGTTATTGGCCCATCCCCAAAAACGGCTCAATAAATCAGCCGAATCAAGGTTGCGATCTTGTATCAGACTGTGGGCCAAACAAAGCATCATTGAGGTGTCGTCAGTCCATGCGCCCGCCGGCAATTGGAACTTTCCACCGGGGAGCATCTCTCGTACTTCAGCCAGACAGTCTCTTGGATAGAATTCAAGAGGGGCGCCCAGTGCATCCCCAGTAACCAGTCCCCAAAAGGCACCTTCCAAATGATGTTGTAAACCCATAAAACCTCCCAAGTGTATTTGCTTAACGGACGATATGCTTCATTTCGGATAAGGTTTAAAAGATAATCCCCGAGCCAATTTGAATATGTTCAATGACATGGTCTGGATAGACTATATAGGTGTATCCCAATTGACTGAAGCCGATACTCAATAACGAGGAGGCTTGCCAAGAACCAGTAAAGGCTTCTCCCATCTCACGTTCTCCATTGATTTGAAAGGGAAAGCCCACCCCAAGTTGTATACCAAATTCGGACTCTTCAGGGGCATAGGTGAGGGTATTTTCCCACAGCACACCAGACATTGCCGGTATTTCACTGTACTGATAAGTGACGAAAGCCTCAGTGCGATCGGTTTCGGTTTGGGTAAAGTAATGATTCCAGGTCCAAGAAGCGGCGGTGTTGAAGCGTACTGCACCCAGTTGATAGCCAGTGGTTAGTCCTAATAAACTAGAACTGGTACGATAGGCAGAACTGGTACGATGCTGTATTCTTTCGATACGGTTGAACTGATAGCGAACCCCCAAAGTGAACCCATTGTCTTTATCATTGCGGAAAAAGTGTTGTGGGTCTCCAGAAAATTGATAGGTATGAAACACACCGACGTCTTTCCACAAGGTCATCACATAGGACTGCTCAAAGTTTCCTTTCAAATTAAAGTCGTCATCATCGTCCTCTTCCTCATCGTCACCATAACTCTCGTCCTCCAATTGCGCACTTTCTTGCATGATGGCATTCATCAGGGATTCGATCGCTTCTTGATCGGAATCAGCATCGGTTTGGACAGATGTTTCCGACTCGGTTGACACTTCGACCCTTTGTTCTTCATCATTGTATTCTGTTGGGGAGGACCCTTCTTCTGATGCTGTTCCTGCCGAGATTGTGGCGTCTTCCGTGTCTTGTTCAGGATTGGCATCGACCGTGGTTTCGATAGGTTCTTCTGTCTCATCAGCGTAAGAAAAGGACAGCATAGACAGTCCCAATAAATAAGAAAGCATGATTATCTCCTTGATTTCTGTATAGTCTATCTCTTTTCGGAAATGGCATTCAAGAAACAATTCGCTTTTGAGAGTGGAATGAACAACGTTTTTACGATATCAGTAGGCAATCATTCAACTCATTGATTTAGAGGAGGCGTTATGACCGCTGAACCCACAAAAACATTTATGAACACAGGCTTGACACTATTTAGTGATTTGCCTTACAAAGTAGCCGACATGTCTGAAGCCACAGTCGCTTTTGGTCGCAAAGAAATCGAATTGGCTGAACATGAAATGCCTGGTTTGATGGCGCTTCGTGAAGAGTATGCTGGTCAACAACCGTTGAAAGGCGCCAAGATCATGGGATCTTTGCACATGACCATTCAAACGGCGGTATTGATTGAAACCTTGACTGAATTGGGTGCCGATGTCCGTTGGGTATCTTGCAATATCTACTCTACTCAAGACCACGCAGCTTCTGCAGTTGTTGAAGGTTCAAGCCAAAGTGAAGGTACGCCAGTATACGCCTGGAAAGGTGAGACCCTTCCTGAGTACTGGTGGTGTACACTGCAAGCCCTCGTATGGCCTGATGGTTCTGGTCCCAACTTGATCTTGGACGACGGTGGTGATGCTACATTGTTGGTACACTTGGGTGTAGAGTATGAAAAGTCTGGTACCATTCCTGCTGTTGATACTGCTAGTAGCGAGGAACACGCCGTTATTTTGAATGTGTTGCACGCTGTTCGCGCTGAAAAAGGCGACAAGTTCTGGCACGGCTTGGGTGAAACCATCCGTGGTGTATCCGAAGAAACCACCACTGGTGTACATCGTTTGGTCGAGATGATGGAAAACAACACCTTGTTGTTCCCTGGCATCAACGTCAACGACTCCGTCACCAAGTCCAAGTTCGACAACGTCTATGGCTGTCGTCACTCTTTGGTGGATGCCATCATGCGTGCCACCGACACCTTAATCTCGGGTAAACGTGCCTTGGTGATGGGTTACGGTGATGTAGGTAAAGGTTCGGTTGACTCTTTGCGTGGTCAGTTCGCTCGGGTTGCCATTTCTGAAATCGATCCAATCTGTGCCCTCCAAGCCGCCATGATGGGACTAGACGTTGTGACTGTTGAAGACGTATTGACCGACATCGACATTTTCGTCACCGCTACTGGTAACAAAGGTATCCTTTCTTCTGAGATGATGACCAAGATGAAGCACAACGCCATCGTTTGTAACATCGGTCACTTCGACAATGAAATCGACATGGCTGGCTTGTACAAAATGCAAGAGCGTGGTGAAGTCACCCGTATCGAAATCAAGCCTCAAGTTGCCGAGTGGAAGTTTACCAACACTACCCATGGTCCAAATGGCAAAGGTCACTCGATCATCATCTTGGCAGAAGGTCGTTTGGTGAACTTGGGTTGTGCAACTGGTCACCCATCTTTGGTGATGAGTGCTTCTTTCACAAACCAAACCATCGCTCAAATCGAGTTGCACAAGAATGCTGAAGCATACGGTGTGAATCGAGTGCACGACATGAGCACAGATGCACCTCAGGTCATCACCCTTCCAAAGCACTTGGATGAAAAAGTGGCTCGTTTGCATTTGGACAAGTTTGGTGCCAAACTGACCGTATTGTCTGAAGACCAAGCTTCATACATCGGTGTTACTGTAGAAGGCCCATACAAGCCAGAGCATTACCGATACTAATCCCCTAATAAGGATTGATTGAACATGAAACCTCACCAACCGGTGGGGTTTTTTGTTGCTTTAAAATCCCCAACGCCCAGACATTAGATACAACGAAGCCCCCACAAAGAGATCTTCACGACAGAATTCTGTTGGACCCTCTGCGCAATAGGTATAGGAGACTTGGGCTTGCAACGTGCCACCTTGGATGTGGCTGCGACGTTTCAAGGGGTTGTTGTTCATCATGAAATCCACACCCACTTTGTGAATGTCAGGGGTATAGATGCTTTCATGATAGAAGTCATCCCACGTATCAATCAGATCAAAATCGGCCAAGGTGAGCCAGTGCCACTGATAAAAAGGTTGAATCAGACCAATTTCCAAATCAAAGGCATAGCCGATGCCAAAGGGCAACAAGTGGTGTCCTTGATAGGATGTGGCAGAATAATCAATGAATTGTCCACGAACGGCTGGCAATAACGGGGCAATGAACGAGTCGTTTCGCCCATCTTTGACTTGGAATGAGCCCAGTCCCAATCGTATATCGCCGTTGTCTAAGCCGTAGTTGACCGTATAGGTGGTCCACATGCTGTGTGTTGGATTGAATCGTCGAGACCGAGATTTACGTCGTTGCCAAAAGGAGTCTCCACTGGACTTTGGGGCGGCCGTGACCCGTTCTTTTTCGTGTCGTTT
>CAKZLX010000574.1 GCA_937127265.1 uncultured Pseudomonadota bacterium | reverse complement strand
TCAAAACGATGGAGGATTGTAGAAACGACTCACCAGCACAAGGCCAGGTTCAATATGATGCACGCGACATGCATATATTATACTTTGCTCGCCACCTCGGTCGGAGCCAGATCGACAAAGAGTTGTTTTATCAAACCTTTGGACAAACCATTGCCCAGTCCTTTCCACTGTTGTACCCCACGATTGAACAGGGTGACTTCATCGAACTCGGAGGGCGGTTAACGGATCGTGGTAACACCTTTGCCGATTCGGTCGCCGGTTTGTTGGCCTGGCCGAAAATCATTGAACGTGAAATCACCGATCGCTTGAAAAACTACATTCCGCCCAGTGAAGAAGTCTATGCCAATCGAGCCCGTCGCCACCATATGGGCTAATCCCCAAACAAAGGAGATCCTATGCTTGGAACCATTTTTGAACCATACCAGAATTGCTTTCTCCCACCACCCTCCAAGACATTACTAGAGGCACTACAACAACCACTGACTGCTTTTTGGGATGCTGGATGGTCGTTGGAAGGGGATTCGACCCGCCCGCTGATTTATTTTTGTGACCGTTGGCATCGAAACTATCAACAAGATGGGTTGCCAAAACCCCAATTGTTTATGTTCTCTCCTCATCATTGGGAGGATGTGCGTTCTCCACACCCCTTCTATCCTGAAGACTGGGTCTTTTCTGATGTCTATCAATATCACTACGCTCGAGCCTATCACCAGTCAGGATACACCATTATCGAATGTAAGTCGATGTTACCGTTGCGCTTGAAGGATGTGTCTTTCAATAGACCAGATCAAATCACTGCCCAGCCAGATTGGCCCCATGCGCATCTGATGGAGTGGGAGATTCGAGACCATCAGGTGCATCATACGATCACTGTGCTCTTTTGGTCGATTCCCACTGAGGAGGTGTTTGCGTTGCTTGAACCTTCTGGTCTTTCCATCCAGTACTTTTGGGAGCATTCTACCAGTCATGCCAGTCGTCCAAGCAACTATCTTGAAGCCCTTAAAGTACACCAACTGACTCCGCAATACTACTTGGGGCGACGACCGTTTAAAACCAGTAAAGGGGTTGGTTCTATCGGTGGGAAAGCGATTTTTTACTGTTGACAAGCATCAGATGAAACGTCATGAATAGATAACGAATACAGGAATATTCATGCCCAAAATCCGTCAACCAAAACACTATCATCAAATGTTCTCTTCAGACTTGTCGGGGTGGTCTGGTGTCCACTCTAGGTTGGACCGATACAGCACCCAGTTTGGTATCGATCATCTTTTAATTACCGATGGTGTTGAAGCGATAAAGCCGTATCTTGATTCCTTTCCATATCTAGTAGCGTGGATGAAAGAGTGGAAAGTTCCCTCTTTTGTCTATCAACGCTTACGATTGATTGGGGTGGATGCTTGGCTACACAGGTTAACCAATTATTTGGAGACAATAGATAGCCCAATTGATTTAGTATCCTTAGAAAAGGTGAGTCTCTTTTTGGAAGATATGGGGTTTGGAAACGAGGACACGATCCGTTTTCATCAATTGTGTTTACAAAATGCGAATCACAATCAAAAGGATGACACTTCGATTATCTATACACTTCGCATTGGGATGGTCTATTTAACAAATGGTCACCTAATTCCCGACGCCTTTGCCAAGGCAGAAAAGATTTTTTTAGATTGTCTTGCTTCTTACGATACGATTGATTCCAGAGCAGATTTGATGATGGTAAAACTGCGGAATGAATTGGCAGTGCTCTATGCCCGTCAAGGAAAATTGCGTGATGCCTATGATTTAATCCTCGAAGTGTCCGAAGACTTTTGTAGTCTACTTGGAGAGTCTTCATCCGAATATTTTGTAGCCCAAACCAGTATTGCTTGGCTTGAGGAACAATTTGGTGAACGAGAAAAAGCCAAGAATAGATTAGAAGAGACTGTGATACAGATGAATAATTGTCTAGGGTCTGACAGTCAATATACCCTTGGTGCAGAAAGACAGTATCTACAATTTCTCCAAACTGAAGGGAGCCTTACCGAAGACCAAGCGATTGTCTTTAAACGAAAGATTGAGTATTTATTCGGGAAACTCCATAACTTGTATACACACTCCAATAATATTTTAGGATTGATCTATTTAGATAGCGAACAATATGATAAATCGGAGCAGGTTTATCGCGAAATGATTGCACTCTCTAGTGAAAATATTGATCCGATGATCGTGTTCAAGTTGGCACTGTCTTTACAATATCAAGGACTGAATACTGAGGCGGCACAATGTTACGAAGATAGTCTACAAGGTGCATTAGACTTGTATGGAGAACATTATATGGTCGCTCAAATATCCTATGACTTTGCCAATTTTCTATCAGCGTACCAAAACCCACCAAATTACAAACGGGCCCAGACATTGTTGCTTTCTGCTAAAAAAATATACACCAATACGTATGGAATCGAACATGCTTGGGTTTTGACAGTTGTCATAGAACTTTCAGATGTGTATGACAATATGGGTGATACAGAGAATGCCATCTCATGTTTGAAGATGTATTTAGATGAAGCCGAAGCATTATTGTCTGGTTGGGCAATAGCCAGGTTGCAATATGGGTTGGGTCGTCATTATATACAGCACAATGATGTAGAGAATGCCAAAAGATATTTATTACAAGTACTGTCTTACCGTAGAGAACATCAATCTCATAAGCCACATCTCATCAGCAATACGTTGTGGTATCTGTACAAGTGTGCCTATCAGCAATCTGATATATCGCAATTGTTTCTGTACTTGGAGGAAGCTGTACAGGTACGTATTACAGAGCCACCATCGTTTTCAAAGGTTAATATGTTTAAAATATCCACCACGTTATGTGAGCGATACCTAGAGTTTGGTCGGCGAGAGGCTTTTCAACAATTATTGGTCTCGATTACGGCAGATGTTTCATTGAGTGATGCGCAACGAGAGGTGTTAAATCAACTTGAAGTACAGGCACGATAGCCTACACTTCTCGAGCATCCTCAGCCTCACGCATCTCCTGTCGCCAAACGATACCCATCGAAATCAATAGAAATACATTGAGACCAATGGCTGCCCAGTCGGTCCACTCAGGACTGGTAAACAGCCCAATCGTCAACAAACTGTAGGCAAAGGCAATCGGTAAAAATCGGACTTCCATTAAAATGCCATAGGAGAGCAACATCGTACTCCACACTACAAACCGAAGTAACCAAGCCTCTTGGGCGGTCCAGTCCATCGTCCAAGCACAGAGGTCGGTAATCGTATGAAATAGCGGTTCTGCCAATAACATACCAAAGGTGCGACGGTTGACTTCGGTCGAAGAAAGGGTGTCCTTTGCCCAAACGCCAATTAACAACATCCAACTGAGCATTGCCGTACTTTGCATGAACAAATGACCGTAGTTGTAGTCGACTTTGGTGGCCACAACCCAAGCCGGAAAAGCCGCCCAGCCGATGATGGTCAAAATGATCACAAAGGCTCGGGTGCGAATACCAATGGTGTCTGACTGTTCGATGTCGATTTTACGGAGGCGTTCTTGCTCTTGTTTGACTTCTTGTTTTTGCTGTTGGATGCGTTCACCGATGTCGGTAGGGTATTCTCGGAATTCATGGACCAATAGTTGGGCCGTTTCTGGCCGATTGGCTCGAAGTTCCCATTCACAGAGTGCTCGAAGTAGACCTTCATAACGTTCGAAATCACGTTCACTTAAAAAGTCTTCGTTGACTTGTTTGATACCGAATCGTACGGCCACAAAGTGTTCATACAAAAGGGTGCGTGAAGGACGTTCTTGTACGATCTTCTCTTCAAAACCTGCCATTTCCAGGTGGACACCATCGATAATCTTTTGCATGTCCAAGGAACGGAGTACCTGTTGGATTTCCCGTTGTAAACTTTCGACATTTGGATATCGATCGTCGGGTTTGATCGCCATGGCTTGTCGAATGATCGGTTGTAGGCGGGTAGGGGTTTTGGTAAACTTGGGTTCAAAAGTAGCGCAATGGTTGGCGAGATCTTCTAGAGAGACACCAGTATGGGGTGCTTTTCCTTCAGTGATTTCAAAGAGAGTCGCCCCCAACAAATAGATGTCACTTTGAATCGATACGGATTCTCCCTTGATCATTTCTGGGGCGATGTAGGTGGGGGTACCAGCGATACCTTTTGTTTTTTTGGCCGTTGGAATCCACTCCTGGTATCGGTCGTCCACAGCCACCGCAATTCCCCAGTCCAACAAGTAGACCTCATCATAGGAACCCAACATCACATTTTCAGGTTTGATGTCTCGGTGAATGATGCCTTTGTCGTGTGCATAGTGCACGGCTGAACAGACCTCATCAAAGATTTTGAGGTGCCATTGCAACCGTTCAATCTCATTGTTGACATTGGGTATGCTGTCGGGCTCTTGCAGATAAGAGTGCCAGGTTTTTCCTGATACTCGTTTCATCAAAATCATCGGTTGATTGTGTTCGTTACGTTCAATCGTGTAGATCGGGATGATGTTGGGGTGTTCCAGTAAGCCCGTAATCCAAGCCTCTTGAAGCAGACGTTTACGAATATAGTTGGTGGCGCGTTCTGAACGTACTTCTTTGACAGCAACTTCACGACCAGTGCTGGCTTGAATTCCACTGATCACTCGCCCCATTCCACCTTCACCCAATACCTCTCCACGAGATAATAAAGGGGTAGGGTGGTCATAGGAAGGTGCAGTCCAATCCTCAGTACTGGTAGAAACCAAAGTTTGTGAGGCTTCCGTTCCCGTCCAAGATTGTAGAAGGGTTTCATTGGGACTGTGTGTCGCCAACAAGGTGCGACCATGAGCCTCTTGGGGATTGAAAAACAACGTTTTACGTTCTTGAACTGAAATTCCATCCAGCAGATCAATCGTTTGCGACCAATCGGCAAGGGTATCTTTGGAAACTTCCACCTGAGAAGCGACCTCATCTAGTGTGAGTCCCCCATACTCCATTAAAGAGAGGGCATGGCGCTTGAATGCATCACTGTAAGAAGAGTTGTCCATCTAGACCCCAATTGTATCAAGTCTATCTATTTGTATCTTCAAACAACCACTTTGCATACTGGAAGATTCTTTGGAGATGTTGAAGTGGGCTTATTCGCTTGTGGTATCGGTATTTTGTTCTTCTGTGGCCTGCTCGTGGTTCTCTTTGGTGGTATCTGTTGTTTTTCCACTGAGCACTTCTTGTACATTTTGTTCAATGCTTTTTTTGCTATCTTCAACGGCTTGCTCGATGCCTTCTTTCATTTTGTTGGTGGCATCTTCGGCGATTTGGTTGACTTGTTCTTGAGCCTTGGCTTTGGTTTCCTCGGTCTTGGCTTTGATCTTTTGGTTTGTATTGTCACGGAGGGTGTTGACTTCTTGTTGGACTTCTTCGGGGAGGTACTCTTCGGTCATGCTTCCATCACCAGATAAAAAGAGATACCCACCAACCAGTGTCAATATCAACAGTGTTGCGAAGATAAGCATCCATTTGATTAACTTTTGAATGAGAGAGAATAGAACCAGTCCAGCCAGAATGGCAGCAACAATGATAAGGATACTCATGACGACTCCAAAAATGTCATTTTATGTTTTATAACACGTATAGTTTGACTTTGATCGTACAAAATGGGGCGTTTTGATTGTAAATCGGCTACATTGACAAAGGGAATACAGAGGGTGAAATGCTTTGGTGGCTTGTTTCAGTTGGCGCTGCTCAAACCGTTGGTTTTTTGGATGGCGATAATGATTATTGGTTGGTGGACAGTGTACCGGCACCTGACCCTGGGGACTCATACACGGTTGAAGCATGGGTGATGACCACTGACCCGACGGTTTCTCAAACGGTGCTGTCGGTACAACACCCAACGCTTGGCTTTTCCACTTTCAATCTCAGTTATTATTACAGTGCAGGGAATGCCTTGTGGTGTGTGGTGGTCGATGATGATTTGGCCAACTCGGCAACTGGTTGTGAAAATGTCATCAACAATGTACAGTTGGGTGCACTGGCACCGGCCTCTTTGATTTCCAATGTTTGGGTACACGTGGCAGCAACCTACAATGCCGATACCAACCGTTTGCGCATTTTGGAGGACGGTGTCGAGGTTGGCAATTACCCCGTTTCGATTTCACCCACTTGGAATGAAACCGTCAATCCTTGGTGGGTCGGTGCAGAAAGTGATGTCTCCACGGCTTCTGATACCGTCATTAATGAATGGGTGGGTACGATTGCTGAAGTGCGAGTTTGGTCAGACTGGCATGATGAAACCACTGTGGCTTGTACCAAAGACTCACAATTGGATGGTAGCGAACCCAACTTGTTGATGCGTACTTCTTTTGAGAGTGATCTGACCGATGCTACGGGGAATGGATTTGATCTCACAGCGCAAGATACCGCCACCTTCTCGGCAAGTGGCTTGTCATTGACCGCAGCACCTTTGGATAGCCTCAGTTGTTTTGATTATGATGACGATGGATACAGTGTTGATGATGGGGATTGTGACGATACAGAAAGTACCACTTACCCCGGTGCACCTGAAATCTGTTTGGATTATATCGACAATGACTGTGATGGTTTTGGGACCGATCCAACCGATGAAGATGGCGACGGCCTGTCGGTGACTGTTGAAGCCACGATGGGCAGCAGTGATTGCTATGAAGATACCGATGGCGACGGTTTGTTGGATGCGATTGAAGACAGCAACCAAGACGGTGTTCTTGATGCTGATGAAACGGACCCAACCGATACCGATACCGATGACGATGGTATTCAAGATGGGGTTGAAGACCTCAACCAAGATGGAATTGTAGATGCCAATGAGTCCGACCCTAACAATGAGGATACTGACGGTGATGGTATTATGGATGGTTGGGAAGATGCCAATCGCAACGGAATCCGGGATGTCGATGAAGGTGACCCCACCAGTACGGATTCGGATAGCGATGGAATCCTAGACAACATTGAAGATGCCAACCTCAATGGAGTCTGGGATGCCGGTGAACTCTGCTTTTACCGTGATGATACGGATGCAGATGGTGTGGATGACGGTATCGAAGATTCTAATCAAGACGGTAACTACGATGCTGGTGAGATGAACCCACTGGCTGGGGATACTGATGGTGACGGCATCCGAGATGGCAATGAAGACCTCAATGGTGACGGTGTGGTCGACGCCAATGAAACCAATCCACTGGAAGTCGATACCGATGGTGATGGACTGTCCGATGGTGTGGAAGATGCCAATAAAAATGGACAGGTGGATTTGGGTGAGTCTGATCCCTTGTCCATCGACTCCGATGGTGACGGTATTGAAGATGGTTTGGAAGATGCCAATTTCAATGGTATTCTGGATGAAGGAGAAACGGATCCGGCTTATGCCGATACCGATGGTGATGGCATTGATGATGGCATTGAAGATGCCAATGGTAACGGTCAAGTCGATGCTGGAGAAACCGACCCGCGAGACTTGGACTCTGATGATGATGGTATTTATGACATAACAGAATCTGGAGCAGGATTAACGGATGTAAATTCTGATGGAAAAACAGATGGCAATGTTGGTAATAACGGAATTGACAATACACTTACTTCTGATAATTATTCTGATATAAATGCTAATATCGATGACCCCACAACATTACAAGACACTGATGGTGATGTTATAACTATTGGTGATGTAGACTATAGAGATGCGCACGTTTCTGGTACACCTTTAATTACTCAAATATTACAGACATCTACAGACAGGGTAATCGAAATTTCAAATATACATCCTACAAATTCAATTCTTGCCAATAGTATAAAACTATCTCTTTATAACAATACAACAGGACCTCAAACAGATGTCATTCCAGACGTAACCTATACTATACCTTCAGGTTTAGCTCCAGGAGCAACAATCTTAATTACAAATACAGGCTCTAGTTATTCTGGTTTAGTAAATGATAATATTACTAATTTTTCAGACGCTAATGACATTCTACTTTTAACACATCCAAAGGGTTTTGTAAACGGTTCTACATCTTGGAATAATAGATATGAAACTGCTTTTAATATTAATAACACAACCTCTTATGTAAGAACAGATCAAATAACCTCTACAAATAAAGATTTTGAAACTACAGAATGGGTTGCTTTTGTTGATGACAATTTAGATGCTTACAGAGATCTAGGTTCTGGCGGACCAGAAAGACATCCTCATTCCCCATTAATATCAGAAATTACTAATGCTAATGCAGAATCTAATCTTAGAATAGGAGTTCACAGAACAAATCCAACAAACAGAACTTCTGGTGGTTGGAATAATGGTTTTCCTGATAGAACAAGAAGAGTTGTTATTGCAGAAAATTTTGAAACATCAAACAAACTTAGTGCAAAAGAACTCACTATTAATTCTGGCAATAAATTAACAATTAATAACAATTAAGATTGAGAGCTTCGTTAAAGAATGTTGTCTACGAAAGTAGAACTACCGAAGTACCTGATATGCTGATACGGAAGGAAATAAACGCCAGGTTCTAAACGATTTCTTACTTCCTTAATTAC
>CAKZLX010000573.1 GCA_937127265.1 uncultured Pseudomonadota bacterium | reverse complement strand
ATACAGGTACCGGTGGTGGTACCAAGTACTTTAGCCCACGAGGAAACGTATCGTTGTTGTATTCGTCTTGGGCCGTGTCGCCGTCATCTGCGGATACAGTGTTGGTAATGATGCCATAGGTGGCCAATGCGGCGATTGGAAGTCCAAAGGCAATAACTTTATGTAAATTACGCATGCGTCTTCTCCAGATATCTGAAAAGAGTCGTCAATCAATTAAATTGGTGTGTCCACTTAATGGATTTTGCAATTCAATTCAACATATTGACTCAATTCCTTGAAAGAGGATGTAAATTTCCTATGACAGAATAGGGTTATTGTGAGCAAACCAAATCATTTCTTTCTTGCAAAATACAAAAAATCATTGATCGATGACTTATTTTGTGCAAGAAAACAAGACATCATTGGTAATGTAAATCGTTATCATCATGACAACAACCTTATTATCACGGTACAATTATGCACATCACTGGCGGAAAACTGCGTAAACGAACGGTTCAAGTAGCCAATACCAAGACAGTCCGACCGACATCGGCAAAGGTTCGTGAGGCTATCTTTTCGATGATAGGTCAAAATCTTGAAGGTGTGTCGATGCTCGATGCTTTTGGTGGTTCAGGTATTATGGGATTAGAAGCGTGGTCAAGAGGTGCTCATCCTGTACGAATTACCGAAAAAAATGCCAAAAACGCAGCCCAGATTCGACAATCGGTGACACTGTTTAAAGCGGATATTGAAGTGCAGTGTGTTGATGCAACAAAATGTTTGAAGGGGAACTGGGACCTGATTTTTTTAGATCCCCCTTACAAAATGAAGATTGAACCTTATTTAGAGCAAGCCTTATCTGTTGGTCAATGGGTTGTGATTGCTGAGACTGACCTAAAATCTCCTCCAAACCTCACTGCGGTCGCCACTTTTAATAAGGAAGAATGGGAAGTGTGGAAGCAGAAACAGTACGGAGCATCAATGATTACGATATTTCGTCGTGTAGTTTCATCTGTGGAGTAGGTCGTGTACCGGTCTTCAAAAATTCTACAAAATCGGTGATGATTTCGGCATGATCAAAAACAAGAGTGGGTAATGCGTCAAGTGCAAAAAACTGTGCTTCGTCGGCATCGTCACCACCTCGTGCTAACAAAGAGTCTTCCCAAGAAATTTGTGCGGTGTAGACAATGGATAAGTTGTGTTGTCGAGTGTCGCGTTTGGGGTTGGAGTAGACATAGAGTAGGTGATCTAAATCGATGCGCAGTCCAGTTTCTTCCAAGACCTCTCTGATAGCAGCTCGTTCCACCATTTCACCCTCATCAACAAAACCACCAGGAAGTGCCCAGCCATGAGGTGGATTGAGGCGTTTGATCAGTAAAACCTCTGTTTGTCCTTGTTGGTTTTGACGGTGAACAATTACATCTGTAGTGGGGGTTGGATTACGGTACTCCATAGACTTGTTCCTTTAGTGTACAAGGTTGGTACAGTAGGGAATGGTAAAGTCACCCGTCATGACGTCTTCTCCATAGGACAGCGCAAAAGTTCCACTGGCCCAATCTTCGGTAACATCGGTGACCGTGAGACTACCATCGGTTGAGGTTACAACTTCAAATGCCTCGCCATTGATGTCAAGGAAAGAAGAACGAATCGGTGCTTCACCACCAGTTGAATAGGTGCCCAAAACAACGTCGGAATCATTGAAATTGATTTGTAAAGCCTCAAGATCGCGTTCATAGGGAGCTTCACCATTACGATAAATTTTATCCAACCAATACATTTCTTTGCAGTCGATGTCTACCGAAAAGAATGCGATGTATGGTCCCCCAAAGTATGCAGTCACAGGGGTAAAAGAGTTACCGCCAATCGAACCAGAGACCTCCATCACCGTTGGATTGCAAGCAAACATCATCATGAACATAAACATTGTGCACCTCATTGATATATATTCTTGATGAACCTAACCCTCTCATTCTTTAAAAAGCAATTCTTTGGATGGAACAGATGTCAATAATAACAGAATTTGAAACCTTACCACATTCACGAGGTTCTCTAGAACTTGAATTTTCAGAAGATCGGATCGCAACATTGTGGCTGGACAACCCAGATGCCCGCAATGCGATGTCGATTGCTATGATGCACCAGCTTCCATCAATACTGGAAGTCTTACAACAACAAACACCTTCGCTATTAATTGTGCGTGGACGCAATGGTCACTTTTGTGCGGGTGGCGACCTAGAAGACGTAAAATCACACTTGTTAACCCCTGGGCTGGGTGCTGAGATGTGTCGATTTATGACAACCCATACCAATGCTTTGTGTACATTACCCTGTATGATCGTGGTTGTTCTTGAAGGTGCGGCCATTGGTGGCGGTGCTGAACTGGTAACGATCTCCGATTATGTGATTGCAGATGCGGAGAGCAAAATTGGATTTTTACAAACACGCCTTGGTGTCACCACTGGTTGGGGTGGCGGTCAAAGACTAATTAAACGAATTGGTAAAACAAAGGCAGTGCAGGTTTTGGGATTGAGTAGGGTCTACTCTGCCCAGCAGGCAAAGGGCATCGGATTGATAGATGAGGTCACCTCCTCCGTTGAGGAAAGTGTATCTATTTTAAAGAGTCGCATTCTAAAACAACCACCTCAAGCCTTTACAAGATTGATGACTTGGTTACATCGTACGAATGAAAACACAACGGAATTGGATACATTTGCCTCTACTTGGGCTGGTGCTGAGCATTGTAATGCTTTGGGGATTGACCAGTTGCAAAAAGAAACCTAAGCCCATGGTTCCGATTTCAGATCACCCGATGCGAACGAAAGCGGAACCCTTAGATGCCTTTATTGGTTCAACAGGTCAGATTGAAAACGGTATCTATTTTGATTCGACAACGCATTTTTCGATACCGATTCCCGAAGACTGGGAGGTGGTAGAAGGGAATCCTTTTGGTGATCGTCGATTGAAGATGCGACACCGTCTGGAAGAATACCACATTGAGATTTGGAGAGTGCAAGGGGCTCAGGATTTGGTTTCTAGAGAGGACTGTATTTGGGCGTTTGTGGATCAAGGCTCTTATCGATCTGTACTCCACCAAGATGTACAGCAGTTGGCATCCTGTTATCCGACTGATCAATCCAATAGGGTCATATTTGCTCGAACCAAGTATTGGCAAGGATATACTTGGCAACTTGAAGCCCACGTTTCCTTGAACGTTCTGGTGGAAGGAGAGCGAGAGACTACGGAACTGTTTGACAGTATCAATTGGCTCGGCGACGCAACAACCCAAACAGCAGAATAGACATCATGATGGCAACACGTGGAGAGGTTTGTCCTTGATTGGAACACCCACCACCACAACCGGCATCGGCTTCACCACCGCATCCTGCTCCAGAATAGGGAACCACTCCGACTTCGGAATAGGCCCCTAAGTCATCACCATTTTGTCCGGTACCTGCAAATTCAAGATGAGACAACCCCACACCATTAAACGCGGGCAATGTAAAGGCAAAGTCACCAAGCAACGATTCAATGTCAACCAAACCCAAAATGGTATCAAACTGAGAAATGAAACTGTCTTTGATTAAGTCTTCGGAGTCAGGTAGGAATTCGTTGTAGGGCAGGGATGGCTCAACCCGTTCGCCATTGAGATCTATGTCAATCGCCAAGTCTCCGGTTTGATTGTTAAATGGAATGTTCACCCCAACGTCCGTGGTAATACCAAGTGTCAAGATACGGGTTTGTCGACCATCAACTTCGGCAAAGAAGTCCAAGCCCAGTTCGTCCAAATCAATCGCCAAATCTGCTGGGGTATCCATGTTTAATTCCAGTGGATTGACAGGAACAGTTTGAATGATCAATGGGGATGTTTCTGGGAAGAGGTCGACAAAGGCATCGCCGGTGATCAAGTTTAAAATGCTGGTGTCAATTGGAAAGGTGCTGGCATCAATG
Organism: uncultured Pseudomonadota bacterium; assembly: GCA_937127265.1. Classification (GTDB taxonomy): domain Bacteria; phylum Myxococcota_A; class UBA796; order UBA796; family UBA796; genus CAJWHX01. The sequence goes on along the minus strand of CAKZLX010000573.1, from coordinate 3,762 downwards.
GTTTGACAGAGAACGCCTGCCTTCCACACACTGTATAAGGCTTGGTTGACAAAGTCATCATCGACGTTCAATAACACATCGCCATTTACTCCTGAGGGCATGTATCCAATGTTTCGAAGGGTTGTCGGGGTGGCGAGAGAGCCATTTGGGTCATAGGGAGAAATACAATCCGCACCATCACCCGTTGTCGCCGAACCATTCATTTGAAGGCGAAGACCTTCGGATTTAATTTGGACATCTTCAGGCGTTAATGACACATCCAGTGTACTTCCCATTAAGTCGACACTTTGTTGAATACTCAATTGATTGAAAGCATCTTCGATCGTTTCTTCTAGGGTTGGAACCAAGTCGACAACAATCCCTTCAATTGCCGGTTCCACAAAACCTAAAATGAGATCAAAAATGGAAAGACCAAAGAAATTCAGAGCATCTTCAAAGTAGCCAACCGCACAGTTTTCAAGATTGACATCTTCCGGAGCTAAGTTGTAGGTGTAGTTAAAATTTTCAAAGGATGCATTTAATTCATTGACGCCATCATTGTCTAAATCTGCCAATTCTAGTAGGATTTGGGCGGATACATCCACTTGAAAGGGATCGACATAGGTATCACAACTATGACATTCAATGAAAGCATATTCCAAGAGCAATGGATTGACTGCATCGTTAATGTTGACATCAAGGGCAACGCTAAAATCAAGGAAGCCTTCTTTGGGTACAATATCGGCATCCACAACCGCGACACCGATAATCAAATTACTGAGTTCAACCCATACATCAGTCCAACAACCCCGACTGTCAACGCCTTCGCTAATGGGATCCAGTGGTACTTCGAGCGGGATTAATGAAGGAATAACATCGACGACTCGGGCAAAACCATCGGGGGGAATGTCAACGACAATCGCATTTTCGATTTCAGCATCCGGTGGATTGGTGCCGGCCAAAACAGTTGAGGTGAAAAGGGACAATGCCAACATCATCGTAGACTCCAAGTAACGTGACTCTATATTCTAGAAACATAGCACGAAGAACCATAGTGGTTCAAATCAAGAAGTGATTTCTGTTTGCTTACAGAGTGTTTGTGATGATTCGTACTAGGATGTTGGGATCTTTGACCAGTCGATTGACATCAAGAAACTGACCACCGGCTTGGGTGACTGAACGGGCGTCAGTGTACCAACCATCTCCAATTAAATAGGTGTTTGAGGGTGGGGTACCACTCATCGACATCAATTGGAAACAGCCATCAGGTAGTGGTTTCAGGCATCCGATATCCCACCCGTCAACGATTTGGGTGATACCTATCTTTGCAAAATAAGTATGAACATGCTGTTGAGGGAAGTCAGAGAAGATAGCGATAGGTTGCTCATACTCAAGCAATACTTGAAGCCAAATCGGAATCTCAAGAGAAAGCTGTTTGTGTTTTGAAGGGGGGATGTGCTTGGTGGCAATACTTGATTTTACCGTTCGCCCACGTAATAGCGATGTTTGGGTTGCATAGTGTGATTTTTCTGCCAGATCGTTTCGAAATCGCCAACTGGTTTGCAGTTTGTTCCATGCGATTAATGTATGGTCAACATCCAGGATAAAGAGTTTTTTTTGTAAAAATGGTCTCATTGTTTTGACACTTATCTCAATACCGAATAGATTACGAATGTTGAAAATGTTGTTCAACTTACATATTGAAAGATTACACGTGGCCGGATAGCTCAGTTGGTAGAGCGGAGGATTGAAAATCCTTGTGTCGACAGTTCAAGTCTGTCTCTGGCCACCTTTCTTATTTTTTTATGATGCGTCGTTTTTATTGTTTCAGTTGGATGAGTACTGTCGCCTTGGGTTCAGGGTGTCAAAGTGATGATTGTTTGCAACTCTGTACCGACATTAGTCGACGGGTGAATGTTTGCCAAGCATCTTGGAATACGGATTGGCAATATTTGGATGCCTCTACAGCAACGGCCTTTGAAGAGGTCTGTCAAAATTCTTGGTCCCAACAAACTATTGATATGGAATGGCGAGAGCGGGTGGAGGCCGAAGAAGAGTGTCAGGCGGTATCGACTCAACTGGTGAATGGTGAAATCGAGTGCGTTGATTTACAGTTGCTCTATTTTTACGATCCGCAATAGTCGTTGTTTCGTTTAGACTGTCTAAAATGTTAAGGCGAATTCAGTGCCTTGTCGGATAGCCCGTTTTGCATCGAGTTCACTGGCAACGTCAGCACCACCAATCAAGGTCACCGGTAATCCTGACAACGAAGGCAGTAAATCGCGATTGGGAACTTGTCCAGCACATAAAATAATCGTGTCAACTTCCAGTATCTGAGGTTTGCCTTTGACTTGAAGGTGCAGATGTCCATTGTCGTCAATCTGTTCGTAGGTCACTTCACTCAACATCTTGACCCCGAAACTTTTGGCTTGACTGCGGTGAATCCAGCCGGTTGTTTTACCCAGTCGACTACCCAGTTTGCCTTTGGATCGTTGCATCATCGTGATCTGACGTTTGGCCACAGGCGGTTTGGCTGTCGTCAGGCCACTTCTCTGCTCAAAGGCTCCATCAATTCCCCAGTGTTCAAAATACTCTCTGACATTAGGGAGGTGCTGACCATTGTGAACTTCGTGGTTTAAAAACTCGACTACATCAAAGGCAATACCACCTGCACCAATTAAGGCGACCCGATCCCCGACAGGTTTATGGTGTTTGAGTACGTCAACATAGGACAGCACATTGGGATGTTCAATACCTGGTAGTGTAAGTGGACGAGGATGTACACCAGTGGCCAGCACAATCTGTTCTGCATTGGATTGTTGCAGCAATTCGGTTGTTGCGCAGTGATTCAGTTTGAGTTTTACGCCATACTTGGAGATTTGATGGCTGAAATACTTGAGGGTTTCATAAAATTCACCTTTTCCGGGAATCTGTTTGGCCATGTTGAATTGTCCACCAATCTCCGATGCCTTCTCCCAGAGTTCTACTTGATGCCCGCGTTTGGCAGCAGTGACTGCACATGCCAACCCAGCCATCCCAGCACCAACAACAATTAATTTTTTGGGTGTAGTCGTTGATTCGACAGGCATTTCCGTTTCATGACAGGCAAAGGGGTTGACCAAGCAAGAAGCCACTTTTTGTTCAAAGACATGATCCAAACAAGCTTGGTTACAGGCAATACACACATTGATTGATTTTTCGTCATTCTCTTTGGCTTTATTGACCAAATCGGGGTCGGCCAAGAATGGACGCGCCATGGAAACCATGTCTGCTTTTCCAGAGGAGAGGACATCCTCAGCCACTTGTGGGGTATTGATCCGATTGGATGTAACCACAGGTATGGTGACATGTTCTTTGATCTGAGCGGTGATTCCACTGAAAGCTGCGCGTGGAACCGAGGTGGCAATTGTTGGAATTCGAGCCTCATGCCAGCCGATTCCGGTGTTTAAAATCGTGACACCAGCCTCTTCAAGGGCTTTGGCGAGTTGAATGACTTCTTCTTTGGTAGAACCATCTTCAACCAAATCGAGCATGGATAAGCGAAAGATGATGATGAAATCAGTACCCACCCGTTTTCGAACCGCCCGTACAACTTCTAAGGGGAAGCGGATTCTGTTTTCATAGGGACCACCCCATTTGTCGGTTCTTTTGTTGGTGCGTTTGGCAATAAACTGGTTCAGCAAATAGCCTTCAGAACCCATAATTTCGACACCGTCATATCCAGCCTGTTTGGCAAGAGAGGCGCAACGAGCAAAGTTATTGATTGTTCTTTGAATACCCCAC
>CAKZLX010000572.1 GCA_937127265.1 uncultured Pseudomonadota bacterium | reverse complement strand
CCCAACCGCTAGCCACAACTGTACAAGATACAAAACCATCTCCATCACCATCCAGTTCATCTTCGGGCAACGTAGCATCACAGCCATTAATTACCCCATCACAAACCTCTTCGGTATCCGGATGTCTCAAGACATCTTCATCATCGCAATCTCCGCCAGGCAACGCTCCGGTTTCTGCAAGATTGATCGTCGCAATCCCCACATAGGCATTTGGAATAAAGCCATCACCGTCTTGATCAAAATCATCCAACTGATCGCAGTTTTGATCGATTCCGTCATACCAGATTTCTTCAGCTTCAGGATTTACATCAGCATTGGTATCATCACAATCGGTAGCGTCCTGCCCACGACCAATGTGACCGTCACCATCACAATCGTTGTTGTTTTCCAACTCTACATCGCCAGCACAATCCTGATCTATCCCATCATAGCAGATTTCAGGAGCGCCTGGATAGACCTCGGCATTGTTGTCATCACAATCATCACCACCATCAGCATTGGCACCGACATAGCCATCTTGATCCAAGTCATTCAAGTCACCGTCACCAGCGCAGTCGTTGTCGCGACCATCATAAGGAATCTCTACTGCACCGGGATATACGAGGGCGGTCGAATCATCACAATCACCATCCGCCTCCGAGAAACCATCACAGTCCATATCATCCGGATCACGCCCCACCATGCAATCACTGGTATCATCTGCGGGCTCGGCTGTGGGTTCCACCACAACATCATTGGTATCGGTTTCTTTGTCACCACAAGCGAACAACAAGGTTAATAGACTCAACATAGGACTCTCCTCAATTTTAACGATCCATTTGGTTGTATCGTATCCAATATCGTGCCATTATACAACGTGAATGACAAACTCACCACCGTCATTCGATTGGGTTACACTAGATGAAAATGACACGAGGTATACCATGTTCTTTTTGTATCTGATCGGTGCCTACATTATTGGCTCGATTCCATTTGGTTTGATGATTGCCTTTTTGGGGTATGACGTGGACATTCGAACCCAAGGCTCAGGGAACACGGGTATGACAAACGTAAAGAGAACTGTAGGCACCAAACCAGCGGTTCTGACCCTAATCGGAGATGTAGGCAAGGGATGGATGTTGGTTTCCTTTTCTCCCGATCAAACAACTACTGGTCTGATGTGGGTCTCAATGGCTGTGTTACTCGGTCACTGCTATTCAGTATTTCTACAAGGTCGTGGTGGAAAAGGCGTGGCAACCGCTCTGGGAGTCATGCTCTCACTAGCTTGGCCGGTCGCCTTGGTTTGTCTTGGCGTGTGGGGCTTGATCAAAATGATGTTTCACAAATCCAGTTTGGCTTCACTGGTAGCGATGGTTGTCTTGCTCCCCAGCACACTGATTTTGTCCTCAGAGCACTGGTGGACAGCGGTGTTCATCATGCTACTGGTCTTTTGGAGACACAAAGACAACATTGAACGTTTGCGACAGGGTGGAGAATAGACGATTGACTTGGTACTCACCCCGTCGTAGAAGATCAAATATGAGTCCTATCCATAAATAGAAGTGAGTGTCCATCCAATGGCTGGCACTGCTTCTTGAACTATTCCGAGCAAGCAACCTCTCACTACACAAAACCACTTTGTGGATTAAAAAACAGACTCTTCCACAAACAGTTTATCCCCTTGTTCCAATACCACATCTGGCAATCGACCTTGGGATATTTTTTTCAAATACACCGGGATTCGTTCATCTCCGCGCAAAATGAAAATCTCTCGAATGTTGGCACTGGCACTGGCACCACCAGCCGCAGAAATCGCTTCGGTAACGGTAATGCCTTTTTTCCAAGGAATATTGCCAGGTTTTTCAACCATCCCATTTACCACTACGTATTGGCCTTCGGTAACATAAATCACGTCCCCAGCTTGCAACGGAATGTTGGCGGTACCATCGCGCAACATTCGTTCGAGATCGACCACGATTTTCTCGCCATTAACACGTGAAATCTTGACTTGCTTATCCCCTTTCATTCGCGCATCGGTACCTTGGGCATTGGCCAAGGCTTCCGCCAAACTCATTTCGCCCTTCATCGCAAAGGTACCTGGTTTTTCCACAGCACCCAATACGTGGATCATTTGTGAGCCATAGTCCTGCACTCGCATGGTGACATGGGGATTGCGAATGTATTTGATTGCCAAGATTTGCTGTAAATCCGCAGTGGCATCTTCGAGGGTTTTTCCACTCACAGGATAGGTACCCAAAAGTGGCATTTCAATCGTGCCACTAGACAAAACAAAGTACTCCCCTGACAAACTCTCTTCCTTTTGCTGACCTGCCCAAACCACGATTTCAATTGTGTCACCACTTCCCAATCGATAACTGGAGGTGATTGAAGCCTCTGCAGAAGCACTGGTAGTATCTTTGGCGTGGCTAATGGCGGGCACACTGATACAGAACAACAGTATCCAATGTGTCATCGCAGTAGAAATTGACATCAATTGTTGGGGTTTCATTGGCATTGTCTCATTGGAACATTAAAAAGGAATACATTCTGAGATAGTCATCCGATTTCACCAATCGCGTAACCATCCGATAATACAGTACAGGTTATGTACTATTAACGTAAAACGACCAAACATTCATTCCCTTGACTGAACATGGAACTGTTAAAAACACACAACATCATTGTTTTATTGGTCGCCATCGCCTTGTTGGTCGGGTTTTCTGGTGCCATTTTGTTCAACACTTCCGCCTATGCTTTTGCCTTGTTGTTGGCCATGGGGGGCTTGGTTTTCTTTTTACAGTTTCCCAAAAGAACCCTGTTATTGTTACTGGCAGCACGAATTATTGTTGATTTGATGCATTTTTTACCAGCAATTGGTGGACTAAACATCTTGGAACTGTTTTCAGGTGGTACGACAGTGGTCTGTTTGGTTTTAATCGCCCATCGCTTTCGACAAGATATCGAATGGCATCCCTTGATTCATTTGTTTTTAATTTGGAATCTCACCCTTATTTTTCAAGTGTTCAACTCCCCCTTGGAACTATCTACGGTGGTCAGTTTTTTGAAGACATTTTCTCCTGTTCTACTACTACCCTTGTGTTCTTCCATTTTTGTACAACGCAATGATGGTCTCAAAGTTATGCGATACTTGGCTTTTGCTGGTGCGATACCAATTCTCAGTTCACTCTATTTTTTAGCCACAGGACAAATGAAGGATCCCGAGATGTCCTTGCACGGTATCCCCAGATTACTTGGAGGATACAAAAACTTGCGTCATCACGGATTGATCATGCTAATCATTTCTTTGTTGGGCGTTTTTCAGTGGGCTATTTCCGAAACACGCAAACAGCAGGCTATTTGGGGCTTATACACACTTGGTGCCGCCACTTGTCTTTATCTCACCATGATTCGCTCTTCGTTACTACCTTTCGTTCTGGCACTTGGACTCTTCAGTTGGTTGACCGATCGCAAGTGGATTCTCTACATCTTGGGTGGGGCCGTACTGGTAGGTCTAACCGTCAGTGACACTTTGCAAGAACGTTTCAAAGACTTCGTTCTGATCTTCACACTCTCTCGAGAAACCGAGATGGAACAACTGGCCAAACTGGGTTCGGGTCGCTATGCTCTCTGGACCAGTTCTTTTGAGGCATGGATGGACAAAGGTATATTTAAACAAATGCTTGGACTGGGTTTTGGCGCCCATACCGAACTCACCAACTCTACATTTTTCGCTTTTGATATCGCCTCGGGAAAAGATTTGGATCCCCATAATGACGTCCTGTACATTTTGTATGATCTAGGACCACTTGCCCTATTCAGTTACGCCGGAATGACTTGGGTCAGTATTAAAGCCTGTTTTACACTCCACAACATCGGTCACACATGGAAAGAGAAACAATTGGGTGCAATGTGTGCCTGTGCAATGCTAGCCCTCACCCTCAATAACTTGTTGAGCAATGGTACGGTTAAACGGGTAACCATTGGTTGGATGTTTTGGATATTTGCCGGAATTGCCTACGGTACCCTAAAACATTACCACCTGCGGGCAAAAGCCAACCAAAAGAAAAACACCTTCTCTACTGAAAAAGGCTTAGGATAAAATCGCTATTGTACAAAAAGTACCGTTCACCCAAGATTAGCGTCGGTCTCTCGACTCCACTGTTCAAGCATTGGCGATTGCATCAAGGCCAATAGCAACATTTGTACAAAGGCACGTTCCAATACATCCAAGACCCCGTCTTCTTCAAACCAAGAGATACAAACTTCAATGTCATAATGTACATGAATAGAATCACTACAAATCCCTTGTAAGTGGTCCTCACCTTGCCCTTTGCGATCAACACACTGCAATAACAACAGGGTTTCAGCATCGCGTTTGATTTGAATATCCCATCGCATTTCATTGGCCATTTGGTGCAACAGTTCAACCCCACGTTCAAAATCTTCTTCGTGGGTTAAGGCCGTTGCCAGATTGGTCATGGTTTGTAAAGCTTCCACACCTTCAGTTTGAACTTTTTCCATGACTGAATTGCGTCGTTGGTTGAAAATGATTTTGTGATATCCCAAACTACGAACGGCGACTCCCAAACCCACAATGACCGATAATAGAACCACTGCATCCAATTTGTCGCCAACATAAATATGGGCAAAGGCCAGACCTTCAAAGGCAATCGCACCCAAACCCAGTAATACCACCGACTGATTTTGGGAATAGCCCTTACGCAACAGGATGTGATGAATGTGATATTGATCGGCAGAAAAGATGCGCTTTCCGGCCAGTGTGCGTCGAATAATAGCCATGCCCAAGTCAAAAATGGGTAAACCCAAAATTAAGACCGCCGCCACCAAAGAGAAGACCGCAGAAGATTTCTGGGTAAAGTGGACCGAGATCACCGAAAGAATAAAGCCCAAGGACATCGAACCCGTATCACCAAGAAAAATCGAGGCAGGATTGATGTTAAAACGCAAAAATCCACCCAAACCACCAAGCATCGACAACAAAATCAAACAGGCAACCGCTTTATCTTCAATCAAACACATCAAAAAGAGCGTCCCTGCCGCCAATGAGACCACCGACCCCGCCAATCCGTCCATTCCATCAATTAAATTGATTGCATTGATTGCCAAAACGAACCAAAAGACGGTTACGGCATAGGATGCCCACCCCAGTTGCACCAACCCCACAAAGGGCAGACCAAGCACATCGATATGGATACCTGCCCAGTAAGCAACCGAAGCAGCGATGACTTGTGCCAGTAATTTTACGATGGCAGAGACACCCTTCACATCATCAAGGACACCAACAACAACAATCACACCAAGCCCACCGGCCAAGGCAATCAGCAACTCAGCATCGCTCCAAAAGGCACGGGAAATATCATTGTCCCAAAAAGAGAGCACAAACAAAGGAATCAAGGTGGATACCAATACAGCGACACCACCGACACGAGGAATGGGCTGGGTATGAATCTTTCGACCGCCAACTTCATCCACCCAATTGAGACGAATCGCCCAATCTCGAAAGCGCGGGGTTAACAACAAACTTGATAAAAGCGATAGCAAAAAGGCAACAATGAAGGTTCTCATACTTGTTCCCTTCGTCTACACAATGATAATCTGAACTTTTTTGAGATGTACATGGGTCATAAACGCTCAACCTATCTTTTGAATATCGGCATCATCTTCGGCATAATATCCATAGTCTGCATAGTAATAGTAATAACCGTACCCCGAACGCGTGGAGTCAAACTTATTCACAACGCCACCCAAGATGTTAGCATTCACATTTTTGAGACGGTTGATCGCTTGTTGCACCACTGGACGACGGGTTTCGTTGGCTTCGACCACCAAGACAACACCATCAACCAACGGTGACAATACCATCGGATCAGATACGGCGGTCGCCGGTGGAGAGTCAATCACAATCACATCATACTCGGACGCCAACTCTTTGATATTACGTAAAATACCATTACCAAGAAGTTCATTGGGGTTATCGGGGGGAGGTCCAGCCACAATAATATCCAAGTTCGGTACGTGACTGGGTTGAACCAATTCAGCGATGGTACTTTCACCGGTGAGAAGGTCTACTGTTCCAAAGTCATCCGGTAGGTCAAACAAACGATGCACACTTGGTCGACGCAAATCAGCATCAATCAACAAGACTTTTTGACCTGATAGTGCCATAACTGCTGACAAATTGGAAGAAGTAAAGGACTTACCTTCTTTGGGAACAGCCGAAGTGACCAACAACACCAACTGTTCTTTATTGCCAGTTCGAAACTTGATGTTGGTTCGAATAGAACGCAAGGATTCGGCGACGGCTGAACGTTGACGAGTGTAAGAATAAATGGCGCGTTCACGGTTCGATGAAATCGAAGCCAAATCTTCTGGGTCAATCACAGGTACCACACCCAACAACGACATCCCCAGCATTTGCTCCAAGTCTTCGGTTAGTTTAATGGAATTGTCCAAGAACTCGAGCAAGAATGCCAAAATGGCTCCGCCCAAGAAACCCAAGATGATAGACAACAGAATGTTTTGCGCCAAGTTAGGGCTCACTGGTTCAAAATCAGGTTCGGCACGATCGACAAAACGAATATTATTGGCACTCATGAACTGGGACAGGTCAACCTGTGACAAACGAGAGTCCAAATCCTTAAAAATGGTTTCGTTTCGAGTCGCTTCCGCAGTCAAAAACTCCAGTTCAATCAGTTTGCGGTCAATGTCTTTGATTTCGTTTTTGATTCGCTCCAGTTCCACATCCAAAGCTGCTTTCTTTTCCTTGAGTTGCAACAAGGTGGTTTCCTTTTGCGACAACGTAGACTTCAATTCTTCTTGAACCAAGACATGAAGCCCTTCAATTTCGCTATTCAACTCTTGCACCTCGGGGTGAGAAGGCAAATAGTACACCAACATGTTGTTCAGTTGCTTTTGAAGTTCCGCTTCTTTGTCCAAATACGACTGCAAGGTTGTGGACTTGGTCATTTCTTGAGTCGCTAGAACACGCCACAAACCTGCATTGAGTGACTTCTTGAAACGATTTCGCTCTACGGTGAGGGTAACCAATTCTGACTGCGTTTGGTTTTGTAAATCGTGCACCAATCGCATTTGATCCAAGACCGAATTGTGTTGCTCTTCAATGCCCACCAGATCATTTTCAAACTTGTATTCATGGACCCGTTCATCCGCATTGACTTTTTCTTGTCGATATCGCTTCAATTCTTTATCGAGCCACTGTAAGGCTTGTTTACTGGCCGATTGCCCTCGTTCCAAATTGTTTTCCATGTAGACTTCAGCGATGGTATTGGCCATCAAAGCGGCTATGTTAGGGTCTGAATCCTCCACTCGAATCACAAACAAGGTAGTTTCAGAATGCATAATCAGACGCATCTTTTCGCGCAATTCCTCAATCGGATCCTCAGCCTCATCAAAGATGGTCACGCCATGTTCACTGCGCAAACGCTCGAGTACTTTCATCATCACAGTGTTGCTTTTGACGATGCGATGTTGGGTGCCGTAATACAATCGCACAAAATCATTAGACCCTGTTCGAGCACCTAGCGTTTCGACTTCTTCCATTTCCATAATCTTTGGTGCCACTGGCATCACTTCTATCACAGCTTTCGACGCATAGATTCTCTCAGCAAACATTGTAGCAACCGATGCAGTCAAAACCAGAACAGACGCAAATACAAGTATCACTTTCC
>CAKZLX010000571.1 GCA_937127265.1 uncultured Pseudomonadota bacterium | reverse complement strand
TGAAGTCAGCAAAACATAGAAATAACTGGCTTGAGACAATAGAAACTACATTCAATCAAGCAAAAGAAACAAACGACAAAAAAAGAATGCTTGTCCTTGCGCCTAGATCGCATGGCAAGTCACTTTTAGCTATTTCTTTTTGTTTGAGACAGATTTGCATGAATAGAAATACATCTATTTTATTTATCTCTGCATCTGCAGTTGGGATTTATGGTAATCATCCTCATAACATCGCCACCGAACAAACTGAACCTGCTACGGACTTTTTGGGTACAGTTTGTAGAGACTGGGAAAAAGCCGCTGATTCTGCCCGTGAAGCAGGGATTCGAGTGGTGCATCCAAGAATGGGTGTTGTACTTTCAGGACAGGGTGGTGCGCTCAAAAAAATGTTGCCTGCATTTTTGGCAGGTGGTGGTGGCCGATTGGGAAGCGGAAAACAGTGGATGCCTTGGGTAGCCTTAGAAGATGTGTTGGGTATGATGTTGATGCTCTTGTTTGATACCACGATTGTGGGACCAGTAAACGTGGTATCTTCTGAACCCGTTCAAAATACTGCATTTACCAAAACATTGGGTACAGTGATTCGTCGTCCCACGCTGATTCCAGTGCCGGGGTTTGCAATACAGACTCTCTTTGGAGAAATGGGAAAAACATTGTTACTCGAAGGACGTCAGGTTAAGCCAACGGTCGCTTTGGAAAAAGGTTTTGCTTACCAACATGCCAATTTGGAACAGGCATTGCGATTTGAACTGGGTCGATTTACCACCACATCGGAGAGTATATGAGCAATCCATTTCGAGAAGCCTTGCATTTACGAGATCTGGATACCACATCTTGGTTTCAAGGAAGAGGGGTCTACGGTGGGTTGGTGTTTGCCCAACTGGCGGTACAAATCCAACAACACAGTCGTTTTCCTATGCGACGTTTGCATGTTGATATGTGTGCTCCGGTTGCCACAGGATTTATTGATATCGCCGTACAATTGATGAGAGAGGGTGCCAATACCCAGTTTTTTCAAGTGATCTGTCGACAAAATGACAAGGTGGTTACCCAAGGAACCGCAGTATGTGGTGGGGTGCGCGTTGGAGAGTTTGACCAACACAATTTTGAACGTCCACAGGTTGATGTCCCTTCAATGCCATCGATCCCACAGAACCCCTTGATGCCAACCTTTACCCAACACTTCGAGTACTGGCCGACCATCGGTCCCTTTCCGTTTACCCGTTCCGCTGACTTGAATTGTGGTGGCTGGATTCGCTGTCGTCGCGATCAAACTATCGATGTTCCAATGGTGCTTGCACTGATGGATGCTTGGTGGCCCGCCGTGTCACTCGGTTTGAATGCCCCACGTCCAATGGGGACGATTTCCTTTACGGTTGATATTTGTTTTGATCAGCCTTTTGTTCAATCGGAACCTTGTTTACTCTACAATACCTGTTCGGAAGTGCAAGATGGCTATGCGATTGAAAACAACATGCTTTGGTCGGCCTCGGGTAAGTTGTTGGGGCGTTCACAACAGAATGTGGTTATCATTCGGTGAGTTTAGCGAAATCCAATGCTGAACTGCTGCGGGCTTCGGGGGTATTGGGAATCCTCATTGGTATTGCCTGGTTAGGATTTCATTTTGCGCTTGGTCTGGTGGTCGATAGAACAGTACGATATCCACAAATCATATCGGTACAAATGAATGTTCCGAGTACGATTCAGCCATTTTGTACGACTGTAAGCAAGAAAGCATTATCAGCATTTGGTCAATCCATGTCCTGTTCTGATTTGGATAGAGATCTTGGCATGGGTCAAATCGAACACTGGTTGTCAGAGGCTTTGTTTAGTAGGCAGATTCAGGAAAAACAACTCAGTAACGACGAAATATCCCTCGAGTATATTGATTTCTTCGCTGAGTCATCGACGCCAAATCGTTTCGCCAAGTTTCGTTTATTGCAAGAAGAGGGCTGGTTAAGATTGACGCCAACAATGAAGGAGGAGGAAATTGTCTATTTGTATCCTGATTTACCGTTTACCATTCAATCGAAAAATGCTGAACTGACATTACATAATAAACAAGAAGTACAGGACTGGAAAACAGAAGTTCTCGAACAAGAGTGGTTGGGGATTCGATTGCAACAATATGCTCGTTATCACTGGGTTCAAGAGGGCGTTTCCTTGATGACGTTGTTGTCTGAAACACCTGGCTTACAAGTTTATTTTGCGGAAAATACTTGGAAAGGGTGGATCACGGTGTCGTTTCGAGTGGAGGTTGAAGGTTGTCGGACGATTGAAGACAGACAAATGTATTATCTCGATTCCGTATCCGAACTGACCTTGCCGATTCCCTATTGGATGTGGGATGATAGGGAGTGTTTGGAGCAGTTTCAAAATACACCGACCAGAAATTTGACCAAAATGAGTGTGTTTTGGACGCCCCAAGACGAGTGGACCGAACGCTATCGAGTCCAGTTTGACCCAGAAAAGTGCCATGGAGTACCGGCTGAATGGACAACAGAGTGTTTTATCACACAATAAAACCACACCATCCGAAGACAGTGTGGCTTATAGATAATGGTGTTCAGAGCGAGTCTTTACATTTGTCCACGCAACATACCGTGCCAGTACATTTCAGGTAAACCATAGGCCTTAAGGGCATACATGGAATAGCGCTCTTTACCTTGATCAAAGGGAAAGGACTCTACTGGGTTGCTGTCATAATCAAACTCTGCCAAAATCAGTTTGCCATAGCCAGTGACCAGTGGACAGGAAGAATAGCCGTCATACTTGGCTTCCAAACTCTTTCCGTCCAAGTGTGCAAGGATATTGGCCACCACCACGGGTGCTTGCTTTCGAACCGCGGCACCTGTTTTCGCAGTCGGCAGAGCAGCACAATCACCAGAAGAGAAGATGTTGGCATATTTGTTGTGTTGTAAAGTGTGAATATCCACATCAACCCAACCACCGGCATTTCCAAGAGTACTGTCTTTTAAAAACTGTGGTGCAGACATCGGAGGTGTGACGTGCATAAAGTCATAGGAACGTTCGACCTTTTCCATTGTTTCGAGGTTTTCAAAAACGGCAATGTTTTCGTCACCGCGCACTTCAACCAAATGGTGTTTCCAAGTACAATCAATTCCATACCGTTTAACCACTTTTTCCAAGGCCAGTTTGTATTTGGTGACACCAAAGATTGCCCCACCAGACTTGTAGAACGCTACTTTTGAGCCTTCACTTTTTCCATTTTTACGTAAGTAATCGGCCATTAAGTACATGATTTTCATCGGACCACCACCACATTTTACGGGGGTGTTGGGGTGGGTGAAAATGGCAGTACCACCTTGTTTGAAACGTTCAATCGCTGGGAAAGTTTTGTCAACGGTGTCGTAAGAATAGTTGCTAACCACATTGGGGGTTGGTTTGGACATTGCTTCTTTGAGTCCAGGAATCGCATCCCAATCGACAGATAGTCCAGGGGCAACAATGAGGTAGTCATAGGCAATATCACCGGATGCTTTGGTGGATACCTTGTTGTTGTCAGGATCAAAGGCGGTCACGAAATCTTGAATCCAAGTACATCCATCTGGGATAAAGTCAGCCATATCGCGTTCGGAGGTTTCTTTTTTGAACACACCACCACCAACAAGGGTCCAAATTGGTTGGTAATAATGTTTTGAGGCGGGGTCAATTAAGGTGATGTCGAGATTACGACCAGTCAGTTGTAACTGGGCAGCAATGGTAATACCGGCAGTTCCGGCGCCAACAATGACAATTTTTGGGTTGGACATAGTATTCTCCTCTATGTAAGTTATTTTCTGGGGCTATATAAGTTCTGAAGGATGAAGGGATTAGTTACGGTGACGGATGTTACGACCAAAACTTCTGGCGAGTTCAACGGTAAAGCCGAGGGCGCGTGAAACATTTTCGTCTTTCATCACCCCCAACATGCTAAAAATACCCTTGATGGGTTTGGTCGGTTTGCTGGTGGTTTCAGCTAGTGATGTGGTGGCATCTTCCAAAAATGCAGCAAACTTGGCATTCAGTTGGTCAGCATCGGTAAATTTTTGGCCAAGCAACAAGAAGCGTTCCATGTGATGATCGAAAAAGTTTAGGAAGCGCAC
>CAKZLX010000570.1 GCA_937127265.1 uncultured Pseudomonadota bacterium | reverse complement strand
TTCAGACGCACACCATGTATCTGTTGGTCAAAAAGGAATCGAACGTATTCTACAACGAGCCGTCCAGTTGGAAAAAGAAGATTCAAATGGCGATGTTCGTAACCAAGGTGGTATTGATTTGGCAACCATACAAAAGTACATCAACTACTGGTTCTCCTACTGTTTGGATTTGTTTGGATCTGAAATTTCCAACAATGCTTCAGAGTTCTTCGCATCGGGCTTGAAGGGACGTTGGAGAGAATCCAAAGACTTCACCGACCACAGTGCTCTCGGGGAAAGCAAAAGTATCGCAATTGTCGAAAATGGCCGTCTCACCGAAAAAGATGTTTCGTTGCGTTCTGCCATGAATGAAGTCTTGCGAGAGTCATATCGTGAAGACTGTGAACGAGTTCTGCGTTCTTGGAATCGTGCACTGGAAAAAGAAGGTACTGATTTCCGAGTGACACTCCCTTCTCCTCGATTCCACCGACGACAAGGTATTTATGCTGACAATTTCTTCGATTTAGAAGGAAATATCATCACCGAGGATTTGTTTAACCAACAAAAAGACAATTGGCTTCCAACCGAAGAGGATCGCAAATACGTGATTTCTTTGATGAAGCCTGTCCACGACAAAGGACACTGTGCCAATTGGATTGCCGCACCAAAACGTGGAATCAACGGTCAACCGTTTGAATACGAGTACATTCGCTTCTAATATCACCGAATATACTTGGTCGATTGGAAACACCCCTTAGTGGGTGTTTCTTTGGTTTGAACAGGTTACACAGTATTTGTCTCCTGGAGGAAATATGAAAACGATTCAACGCGGTTATTTGATCACCATGCATTATGACATTTACATGTCCGATGGTTCAGAAATTGGGACCACTCGAGAATCAGAGCCACTGTCATTTATTCCTGGCATGATGGAAACAGACCCTCCTGCCTTAGGTGAGCACTTATTGGGTAAACCATTGGATTTTAATGGAAAAATCACTTTAAAACCTAAAGATGCTTATGGTGAGGCACTTCCTGTTGAACAAAGTGTAGGTGTCGTTCACCGCAGCAATTTTGGACCGGATTTCCCCTTAGAACCAGGCATGATTTTTGAGATTGAAGTGGCAGGTAAAGGATATGTACCCGGCATGGTGTTGGAGATTATTGGAGATGATGTGCGTCTCAAGTACGGGCACCCACTCGCTGGACAAACCGTTACCTTTGCTGTGGAAGTCATTGAGGCTCGCTTAGCAACCGATGCCGATGTCAAAGCATTACAGGAAAAGTATGGTGTGGCAACACCGCCTACGACACCTGAACCAGATACCCCACCGGATGAAGATACATACATTTAAGTACACCCAAACACTTTCTATTTTGAAGTCCTAGACAGCTTATCAATTGATTTGGACTCTATATCCATTGGATAGTACACCTAGAATTCTGATAAGTGTAATTTAAACCCAACCGGCTTTACAGGGTGTAACTGAGATATACCCTGTCCTTTACAGGTGATAAGCCACACCAAGTCCCAGTGCCCACATATTGTGTGAACCGAGTACTCCTCCCTCTAACCGACCTGTCAGATACATGTTGTCGATCAATTTGTAGCCGGTTGAGGTGACAAAACTATACCCCAAAGAACGTTTGATGTATTCGGCCTCATCAAATTCAAGACGACCAACCGTTAGATTACTCCCTAATGCCACAAACATCTTGGGCCAATAATATTCCAGATGCAGGCCTGGTTCCCACACACGCGCTCTGAAAGTTCGTCCAGCGATCTGTCGTAATCCCACTTCTCCACGTACAGACGCCACAGAGCCATTCAAACGTAATTGAGGTCGAATACCAAACGATACTTGCGTTTTTGGTGATAAGGTTTGTTGATTTTCTAAAATAATCCCCTCACTCAAATGCCATATTGAAACATCGGAAGATATCCCAACACCAATCTCTCCATCAACAATATCCAAAAACGACTGTCCACTGACAGCGTTCGAGGATGCATCTGGCGTATTACTTTGTTGCAAGGTGGCACCATTGGCCGTAGTGAGTCCCATTGCACTGACCAGAAATTGTTGTGAACCATATTGATATGCACCATTGGGCAGACGACCTTGAAAAACTTTCCCCTGTTGTAATTGCTCATTGGCATAGGCAATCGCGGCAATTTGATCAGGATTCATCAACCCCATCATGATGTTCAATTCGGCATTCGCACTTTTTTCGATTCGAACAGGACCCGTTTCTTCAAGGAGAAAGCTACGCCATTGTAAAGCACGCTCAGATTCTGTACATCGTTCCAATCGCTTCAAGGTTTCCAACAAGTCTCCTTTGGCATTGGATGCCATCGCCCCTGCTAAATGATCGCTATCTTTCATCCACTTTGAACGTGGATCAAGTTCCACCATTTGCAAATACATTTTTTCACTGTATTCCAAAGCGCCAGATTGTTGGTACTGGTTCATCTTTTCTCGTAATCGTGTAATCTCAGCTTGATCTGCACTCATGCGTTTTGGAGAACCAGCGTTACTAGAGGGCAACGGTTCCGCAAAGAGAGAGGCAATTAGAGTCCACAAGATGATCATTCTTCATCTTCCTCGTGTAAAAATATATCAAACATCCAAAATAAGGACTCTGAAAATACTGGAACGAATGCTAAGGTCAGTCCGGAACGCAAAAATTCTCGTAACAATTGCTGATCATGCCAAACACGAACCAAAAAGAACTGCTGGTCATCAGAGTGAAACAAATATCCCAGTGAACCAACCAACAACAGTACAAATACGGCGCCCGGCATAAAATCAGCATAGTCTTGGGCGTAGGGATACCGAAGATAAGCCATCACACGTGCAGAAAATGGAATTGCCAAAGCCAAAGTTGGTAAGAGTTCAAGGTTCGCAACGGTAATCGGTAAATCCACACCTGCAGACCACGACACAAAGAACAACGCCTCGGAAAACAATAATACATAGACCCAACTCATCAAATATAAAATAGAGAGCGAAATCAAAATGGACGACAAATGTTCGGGGACCACCTCTTCGGGTTCTGGCTCCTCTTCAAAATGAAGCAAACGCCGAAAGACACTGCTCCAATCTTTGCGACTTCCATCTTCCACAGCAATCTGCTCTAAAATCCGAAAGGATGAAGTCTTTGAAATGATTTGGGTATAGAGTTTGGTAATTGTAAATACCGTGACGATCCCCAGTCCCATGCAGACCGTGACAATCGAACCCATGACCAAGTTTTCGGTAATGGTGTCAATGATCTCAAAGAAGGCAACAATTCCAGTTTGTTCTTTGACCACCACGTTGAAAACAAATGCCCACAACAACAGCAAAAAGATAATACTTTGTCCAATCGCCGATCGATTTCTAGCCCCTTCTCGCCGAGGTGTCTCATTAGAGGATGGCATAGAATGTCTCCGGCATGTTCAACAAAAATGTGAGTAAAACTATCACAAAGAT
The DNA here is from genome assembly GCA_937127265.1 of uncultured Pseudomonadota bacterium. GTDB lineage: Bacteria > Myxococcota_A > UBA796 > UBA796 > UBA796 > CAJWHX01. Next base: position 654 of record CAKZLX010000570.1, on the reverse strand, counting down.
ACCAGCCCAACGTAAGCGAGAACCAGCAAAGACATCTGAACCTTCTAAGGGCTTCAAGGGAAAGGAAATCACAAAGGTATACAAAAGCAATTGTGCCGCCCAGACTTCAAGAATTATCCACCCCAACAAAAAACCCAATGTATCCATGACCACTGACAGTCCCAACAAAACCAACAGTGCCAAACTTGAGCAATTGGCTTTGTTTTGGACCTCACCTTTCAACTCGACATCAGAAGCCAACGGTAAGAAAGACAACGCACCAGTGAAGTACGCCTGAAGAATCATTCCATCCAATGAAGTACGTAGGGACGTCTTCACTTCATACTTTAAACCAGCCCAAGCCATGACTGCATAATGAATCACAATGTTTAAACCTGCCAAGATGGAAATCGATAACAGACTCATACCTTTGGCGAAGGAACCCACTTCCAAAAACGGATGCCAATGGACAACACCATAGAAGGACAATGTCAAGGACACAAACCCCAAACCAAGCCCCAAAAGTAACGGCTGTGGAAAGTCTTGGTCAATATCTGTGGCATTACGAGTGGTTGAGGTTCTCATGGTTGGTAAAAATAATCGTAACAACATCGGCAGCATGGTTCGAATTAATCGACGTGTCACTGCTCTCAGACCCGTTCGTACAGCAGACAT
>CAKZLX010000569.1 GCA_937127265.1 uncultured Pseudomonadota bacterium | reverse complement strand
AAATGGCTGAGTGGAGGATTGCGAATGGTCCGTAAATAGTCAATCCCTCCAATTTCCACAGCTCCCAATTGTGGATGATCAAACTTTTCCCACAACAATAATTCTCCATCGTTGGAGGCTTTGTTTAACAATGCAGACACAACGTGTTCTTTGGGTTCCATAAAGAATCGTGCTGGATCCTTGATTTGCACCCCAGCCCATTTAAACGGATCCCACACTTCCAGTGTATAGGCAGGAATACCCAAGGTTGAACTCAAACAATCTGCCCAGACACCGACAATGCTTTGCTTGGGGTCATAGGAAAAGTCGGGGTGCACTCGGAAAACATTGTATCCAGTACCCGCAACCAATTGCTCAGCCATCCCTTGAAGCATCGAAATATCACTCTTCGACAATTCAGGGTCTGCATTGTAAGGTTGGGTGAGTAATGCCCCAGTGTAGGTATGCAAGGTCATAGCACTCACAATGTTTGGACGGGCAACCACCGCCTCCATCAAAGCACGTGCTTCTGGTTCAGACAAAGAAAAGATGCCTCCGTCCATACCAAACATTTCAAACGGCGCCCAACGCACCGGAAAGTTTCGGTTGAGATCAAGACCATTTTTTAACGGTGCTTGAATCCAACGCACGCCATCCCACTCTAGAAACTGTCCTTCATAGGAAACAACATAGGCATCGGCAGGATCATCATCCAGTCGACGTTTTCGCAGTCCATAGGGGGATGATTCGTCTGTTACATACGGTCCCGATGGATCTTTCCAACGCATCCAACGAACGATACCATTACCATCCACATCCGATGGTTCAAACCCCACACGACGAACTCCCTCTTTGGGTCCTCGGGTGCTAGAGCGCAGAAATGGCTCCCCACGCATCAAAGAGGCTAGACCGTCTGGGGAGACACAAGGAACACAACAAATCGTGTTTTCTTGAAACCACTTCTCGCCTCTTTCTTCTTGGGTCCAGTCTACCCATTGCTCAATGGTGTAAATCAGTCCCATCATGCCTGCCCACTCTGAAGCATGGGTTAAGGCATCCAACCACAAGATCGGCGTATTCTCTGGTGAATGCCCCAAGGTGAGAAGCCAAATCTGACGCCCCTCGCCTGTTTCACCAATCGAAGACAGGGATATCCAATCGGGATGGGCTTGGGCTAACTGATGACACCACGCTTCCACCTCTTCAAAATTCCAGTAGGATGAATTTGGACTGTTCATGTCCCCTCCACACTCTCTATTCCAATGCTTTGTTTCAAAAGACTTGTATCACACCTGGGAGATGTATTTCCACTGCCATCATCCAAATATTGGGCATGGGCGATAGTTCTGGCAAGGTAAGGCCCCAACCAGCCTCATAACGTAACCCCAAATTGCCCAACCCAGTTGTGATGTGTGCCGTCGGTAAGGGGGCATGTATACCAGAACCCACAAACCATTGGTGGGTCAAACCCACACCAAAATCCAATGACGAGGTGAGTTCACCAACTCCAAACCGCGCACGTCTAGATAATTTGAGTGCATTGGCTGGCACCCACTGGTCTAGATTGGTGGTGCTAATATTCGGTTGCAAAATGGAATGAATTCCCAACACCCAACGGTCTCTGGCGGTCAACTGAACCTGTCCCATCACAATCGGCAGTCCATCAGCACCCAAGGGGATTTGATAGCCAAGTCCTAGCGATAATTGCCCACCCCACCAAGGTTGTTGTTGTGGATTCGATTGCATTGGCTCTACAAAAGTGGCTGGTCCCAGAAATGACAAATTGTCTCCCCGTAATTTCCGAGAAGCAACGCCTACAATTTCCCCATCAGTATTGAGAATCGGCCCACCCGAGTTACCCGGATTCAGTGGGGCATCAACCTGAATCAAACGCTCTCCAACCGCCGAGACAATCCCTTGTGACATCGACCACTGAAGAGTTCCTGCCAACAACGGTTTCCGTTCGTAAGGTGCCAAGGGGTGTCCCAGTGCATAGACCGTTTCTCCTTGTTGTGGCAAAGTAGGGTGTATCGGCAATACTGGATGTCTTTTGCCATCAGACTCTGACCAATCACCCAAGGAGATGAGTGCCAAATCATGATTCACATCGACCGCGATGGTTGTGGCTTCGAAGGTCTGTCCATTTCGGAACTCAACATTGGTATGTCTTCCAGAAGCCACACAATGATATGCCGTTAAGACCGTACCTTCAGTATCAATCAAGGCCCCAGAACAAAAGGCACCGTTGTTGGTCAACAACACCACCGCATCCAGCAACACAGCTGTTGGGTATCAAGCTGGCTATAGTAATACTACTGCTACGGAAATGACTGCTGTTGGTATTGAGGCTTTGTTTAGTAATACAACAGGTAATACTAACTCAGCACTAGGTAGGCGTACTCTTTACAGCAACACAACTGGAGTAAATAACTCCGCTTTAGGTGCAAGAGCATTGTACACCAACACCAGTGGCAACTACAATGTTTCCGTTGGCATGGATTCTCTCTACTTCAACACCAACGGAAATGAAAACACAGCAGTTGGTTATCAGGCTTTGTATTCCAACACTACGGGCAATGACAATGTTGCTGTTGGGTGGGGCGCACTATTTAGTAATACAACATCAACGGCAGGGACAGCGGTTGGACGTAAGGCACTGTATTCTAACACCACGGGCTTGTACAACGTAGCATCTGGTTATCAGTCTCTAGAAAGCAATACCACAGGCTCATACAATTCAGCGTATGGTATGCAGTCTTTGAATAACAACACCACCGCATCCAACAACACTGCTGTTGGGTATCAAGCTGGTTATAATAATATTACTGGGCCACGAAACGCCTTTTTTGGTTATCAGGCAGGTCTAGTAAACACTGCTGGTTATAACTGCTTTATCGGAACGTCTGCTGGAATAGCTTCTACTGCCTATGGGAATACTTTTGTTGGCTCTGACTATGGTGGTGGTTCTGGGTCGCTAATTACTTCAGGCACACGAAACACCATCCTTGGTGGTTACAACGGCAACGAAGGCGGCCTAGACATCCGCACCTCAAGCAACAACATCGTGCTGTC
>CAKZLX010000568.1 GCA_937127265.1 uncultured Pseudomonadota bacterium | reverse complement strand
GGATGTAGAACGAATAGCCCTTGCAGATAATTGTATCATTAAGAAGCTGTCGTTGGCTTCTGCACAGTGTCTCATAGAGGGAAGTGATATTACAATTGAACACTTGGAATGCAGAGAAGACTATGATGTGACTTGGATCAATCGACTCAATGTACATCATCTCACAGTTCACCATCTTAAACCTGATCTGCACAATGAGAATCTACGTCAACTTTCAATTAACGGAAAGATGACCTTTGATGAGGTTCGTCATTTACAACAAAGTATGAAATGTGATCTGTTTGTCCATGTTTCAGAGATAGTGCTAGACTCCATTCTTGGTTCAGATATTGAAGACATCTATTTGGAACAATCATGGGACTGCCGTCGGCATCAGAACATAACCATGATCTTATCAGGGAAGGTCAGTACCAATGTTTGGGGCAAGGATCTACACACAGTATTGATGAAGGCTCCGAGTACCTGTCAGATATTTCAACAACTGGAAATTATCAGTCTCTCTGGGAATAGACTGACAGAATTGCCGAGCTATTTGAATTATTTTCACAGACTCAAAACACTCAATCTTTCAATGAATAAGTTGGTTGAGGTTGATATAAGATCGATGTCTACCATTGAAAAGATTGACGTGTCTAGAAATCCTCTCAATCGATTTGAGGCGTTGGGAGTTCGCGATATCAATCTTTCTCATACTCAGATTGTACAATTGCCCTCCCGCACTACATTGGTGAATGTGCAAAAATTGGACGTCCGAGGCTGTGAATTATTGAATCCAACTTGGCATCAGTTAAGTCGTTTACATTTGATTGATCGGGTGGAGATGTCTTGGGGCTCTACAATAAAGACAAGGTATCAACAATTATCGGAGTTTCATTTAAGGGAAAGAGGGAGACTATTTTGATGGTGTGTTTGGCTTTGAATACCGTTGTAATATTGAAATAGATTCTCTAATTTTTGGCGGTGGTTGGGCTAATAATTCATATCCTCGATCAATAAAAGCTTTGTGGCGTTCATAGCCGATAAAGTATCGGTTCAGCATTTGCGCAGCCCGTGCAGTGGTCGCGATCCCCATGAATGGATCCAGAACAGTATCTTCTGGTAAAGAATACAGTTGAATTAATCGCCAAGGTAATTCTATGGGGAAGGGGCAAGGATGTAGTGGATCTGGGTTGCCGATGGGTAAATGCCATACATTGTTTGCCCACTCTCGACGAACGATTTCGCTTAATGGTATTTTGGGGATAGCATTTGGACTGATGCCTAGTGGATAAAACGATTGGGTGGAATTTTTATTGAATATCAAAACATACTCTGTTTGGATATTGGGTAAGAACCGTCCAGGAATCGGATTGGCAAAAAAAGAACGACTATGCCTACGTGAACCGTTGGTTTTTTTCCAAATAATATCGACAACAAATGTAAAGCCAACTTTCTCTAGGCAATCCACCGCCCAAAAAGGAAGGGGTAGAGTTTGTCCTTTGTAATGTATCGTTCCAATATTGACAGCGCAGTAACGTCCATCTTTTAAAACGCGATAACACTCTGAAAACCAATCGTGTAGGTTTGCACAAAATTGCATTTTAATGTCTTGTATGGAACTTTGGTTATCTGAAAAGCTCACCCTGTCACCGCTTTTTGCAGAGTGTTCATAATCAAAACGATTGGCATATGGCGGTCCTGCTACAATAAGATCGATGGAGGCATCAGGTAAGTGATGCATTCGTTCGCAAGTTCCTTGGTAGAGAGTATTCTTTTTCATTGAGGTAAATGGTGTTCAGAAGAAAGAGAGACCGATACTAGATAAGACTATCTGTTATTTCAAAGTTGACTTCTCCAAAGTAGGAGTAGGACAATCGTCAAAGCACCTTATAATCAATTGTAACACCTATTTTTTGCTTGTTATACAATCTAGATATTTTGTACTGTCTTAAAACATTTGGTATTCACGCTAAGCAAATGAGTATAAACTTATGGTGGAACCCAAATATTTTTTGCCACCCATTTGAAAAATCACTTACATTGTAAAGTGTACGTGCATTTGATGGTGTTAACGTAATATAGAAGAAGATAGGAATGGGTTTTGTATGCTGTTCCAAACATACAATTAGTTTAAGGTGAGGAGATTACCATGAAAATGTTGTTGTGGGCGATGCTCGGTGGTTCAATTGTGTCATTGACGGCTTGTGGAGAAAAGGAAGCCGAGATTTGTAACGACTCAATTGACAATGATGGAAACGGATTGTCCGATTGTTACGATGATGCCTGTGCCACAGATGCCACATGTGTCGATGCGGACGGTGATGGTTTTGCCCAAGCTGATGACTGTAACGATGAGAATGCGCTTTCGTATCCGGGTGCTGATGAGATTTGTGATGAGGATGACAATAACTGTAATGGTGAAATTGACGAGAATCCGATTGATGGGACACCTTTCTATGGGGATGCCGATTTGGATGGCTTCGGAGATCCTGCCCAGTTACTGAAAGCGTGTTCGGAGTCAGAAGGAGTCTCGGCGAACGCAGATGACTGTAATGATGAAGATGCCTCCATCAACCCCGATGCAGACGAAGTCTGTGACGAAATTGACAACAACTGTGATAATGTGGTTGATTATGACGCCATCGATCGTTCCACCTTTTACCGTGACAACGATGGCGACGGATACGGTATTGATGCGGGCTCTCAAACAGCCTGTGAAGCCCCAGAAGGATTTGCTTCTGAAACTGGAGACTGTAACGACAACGAAGCCTTGTCTTATCCAGGTGCCGAAGAGATTTGTGACGGTATTGACAATGACTGTGATGGTGATGTTGATTTGAACGCTACCGATGGTGCGGAGTACTTTGCTGATTTGGACGGTGATGGCTTTGGTGATCCCAACAACGCCATGAATGCTTGTGAACAACCTTCAGATTATGTCACCGACAACACCGATTGTAATGATGCGTCCGCCTCTGCTAATCCTGGTGAATTGGAAATCTGTGATGAGATCGACAACGATTGTGATGGCGACATTGACGATGCGGATAGCAATGTGATTTCGGCATCGGGAACCGACTGGTATCCTGACTTAGATGGTGATGGTCAAGGAGATAGCACCGCCACTTCAACCGAATCCTGTGCGGCTCCCGTAGACAGCACCACTGGCTATGTTTATGCTGACAACAACGATGATTGTAACGACATGGACTTGTCGATTTATTCGGGAGCCACTGAGACCTGTAACAATATCGATGATGACTGTGATGGTATGGTCGATGATAAGGCAGCTGGTGGTCAAAAACTGAAAGTAGTTAAGGCAGTTAAGGAATTAGCTGGTCTTGGTCTTAAAGAGGCTAAAGAGTTAGTTGATGGTGCACCTAAAGCAATTAAAGAAGGTGTAGCTAAAGATGAAGCTGAAGCTATGAAAACTCAACTAGAAGAAGCTGGGGCTGAAGTTGAGATTAAATAATAAAAGGCTTTTAAAGCCGATTTTAACATTAGGTTTAGACCCGAAAGGGTCTAAACCCTTGTTTGTTTATAG
>CAKZLX010000567.1 GCA_937127265.1 uncultured Pseudomonadota bacterium | reverse complement strand
TGGGACTTATCATCATTCAATTCCCTTATTTGGTATGAATAGCTATTGTAAAGCACCTAGAGAGTAAACCTATTGAACACTACTGGGAGATCTGCACTTTGAGAGATTTCAGTCTATCGTTCATAGAACGAACAGTTTCTAGGTGTTCTTTATTCTGCTGATCTCTCTGATTCCCCTCGTCGACCACTGACTCCATACGATTAATGATGGGTTCAAAGTGCTGACGGACAGAAAATTGCCAATTTTCGGTAACCTCTTGCTGTACGTTGAACAATACTGACTGGGCGGCTTGTTTGCATTCTTCCACAAATCGTTGACGCTCTGCCTCGGCTTGCTTTTGCTTTTTACTGGCTGACCATAATTCAAAAGCGAACATTGCAATGTTGATCACGGGACCAAGATATTTAGATGTATTTCCTGCCCATCGACTGAGCGTAGATTCCCATCGGCCTTTGAACATCGGTACTTTCATCCTTCGCAACTGCAGCATTCCTTGCTTAAGCACCTCTTTATCTGCCCCTTTCATCAATAATCCTCGGACATTGTCAGATACAACAAACCCTTCAGCATCTCTTGTTTTTGGAGAGTTCGGAGCATCTGTCACTTGTATCATTGCCTGAACTTGCTCATCGACCAACGTCTGTAGATACCCTTGAACGTCATTGATATATTTACCGACAACAGCCTGACCATCTTGTCCTTTGCTAAATGCCTGAAACAATTGACCCACCAATTGATTGCCGAGCGCTTTGATGTGTTGATTTCCAGCATCCTCGATCTGTCTACGTTCATTATGCACTGTCTGTATAGTGTGCTGTTGTTGAGATAGTTGTGCATCTTGAATACTTTCGAGCAGCTTTGTTTCTATCTTCGCTAGCTCACTCTCCAAAATTTGAAATGCAGGCAAACACAGTTCTCCCTCTGACGTTTTAGCTATTCGATGTTGCAGTTCGGTCGATAGTATATCCATGCCACTGCGCTCCCATAGTTTGGCTGCTTTATGAGGCTCTTGCCAAAAACTCTTGGACCGCATACCAGATTTTGCATTTACCTGAATGAACTGGACAAAAGAGTGCTCATCGACCACATCCACCACATGTTTGTTGAGTGTTTGGATAATATTCTTTAATGCTGGCGAGTCCGGAGTATACCCATCTTTGTTGTTGATCACAATAAATATCGGAACACGAGAACGAATGATATTTGTCAACTCTTCGATCACTTCCTCTTCGTCAAAAGTACCTGCAGTGCTCACCACAAACAGGACCATCGTCGCCTTTTTTAGTTCCGTTACAGCGCAACGCTGATGTTCGATGGGTGCATGAATACCTGGCGTATCGACAAAGGTAATGTCTCTCCATGTATACTCATCGACTTTTGAAGTACATGGCGCGTCGGCTATCTTGGCAATACTCTCTCCCTTCTCACTGATAAGAGCGTTTATCAATGTAGATTTTCCAGCATTGTATCGTCCATATACAACAACATGTGGCTCATATTGCTCTACAGCAGCACGTGCCTTATTGAGACCGTCATCACCCAAACCACAACTTCTAGAAATGGGTTGAACCGTTTGAATTATATCAATGATCGATTGGCGAATATTTAGTTGATTTGTCATCGTAAGTACCTCAGTACGACAAGTTGGAGATTTCTGTTCGTATGCGATTCAAGTCTTTCTGTGTAGAGGACCATTCAGATAATATTGGATCTAAAACGCCATCATGGATATGACGAACCCCCTCGTCCACAAGTTCATTGACCTTAGGTTCTATAGATTTCATCACTTGTGCCACCACCTCATCGCGATTATCCCCCACGATTATGGTTTCTGTTTTCATATTCTTCAGAGCATTTCCAGTCTTTCCACCCAACCAGTTACCTGCAGCACCTCCTGCTAGAGCTCCCAGAGGTCCACCTAAGGCAAATCCAATCGCTCCACCCAAAATACTTCCCAAACCTTTACCTGTCCTCTTTTTAAAAACCTTGTCTGGAGAGTATTGAATGTCTTCTGTCTTATTTTGTACGTCCCCAACAGAAATCGACATCGATTGAATTGAAGCTAAACTGTCGGAACAATCTTTCAATACTGCTGTTAAAATTGGGGTGTACACCTCATCAAACATTTGTCGTGTCGCTTGATCCAATGCATGCCCCAAATCTTTTTCTAACTGACGTGTATCCGAACCCACTTGTAGGGATTGCATTTGTTCTAT
>CAKZLX010000566.1 GCA_937127265.1 uncultured Pseudomonadota bacterium | reverse complement strand
GATGTGAAAGAACAGAGTCGCATGATGCTACATCACACGGAATACTTTTCCGAAGAAAAGATTCTAAAGCGAAATACCAATAATATATACACCAACAATATTCACTTGTCAACTATACTGTTGGTGTATGACATTCAACTTTGTCGCCTGTTTATCGCTGTAAGCCAAACAGAACGGTGTGTTGCGTTCCACCATTCATCATCAATTGCTCATAGGATAAACCAAACCAACCAGAGCGGAAACCAACCGTCCAAGCAAACTCGTCTCCGATTGGTGAAACCGGTAAGGTATCGGCACTGGGGTGTGTAGACCAATCAACACCCGTTCGGTCTTGACCGTTGAAGTACCAGCGTGGTTCTGCACCCACCTTAATTTTGAACAAATCAGAGATGAACAAGGCTTGTACCGGTACCCCGAAACCATTGCTGGCTTTAAAGTCTACGAAATCAGTCTGGTCAGAATCTGCCATGTGACGAAGCAAGTCAAAGCCAGCCTCCACTTCAGCATGCAGGACTTTGACCCCCATGACACTACCCACGCGAAAGTCATAAGCATTCAATTCCGAACCTAATGCGGCAGACCCATATAAACGAGAGCGAGTGTACAAACCAACATCGGCACCTTTCATACGCTTGGTTTTCTCGTTTCCAATGCTCAAACCAAAACTGGCACCACCCACCGATTGTTCTTCAGTGTCCAGTTTCAAAGTACTGACCCCAAACTCTGGTCGAAAGATAATGTTGTTTTCTTCTTTGAACTTGTTCCATTGAACGTTGCCTTTACCTTGACCTTGCCCCTTTTGTGCTCCGGGGTTCGGTTTCTTGCCGTTGCCTTGTCCCTTTTGTGGACTTTTCTTACCTGGACCATTTCCACCTTTCTTGCCATTACCGCCTTTCTTACCTTGACCATTTCCACCTTTTTTACCGTTGCCTTTTTTCTGTCCATTGTTGGACTGCTCAACAGTTGTAGGGGTATCTGGGGTTTCGATATTGATATCTTCAGCATGAGCAAAAGAAAGAAGTGTAATAAATCCAAACATAATGACCTCCGTTGGATGTGACTCTGTAAAGTATACGTAAAGTGATTGGTTTATATTCAAAAAAATTGGTCTAAACAAAAGCCTCTGATATATAACATTTGTTATCAATAGGAGAAGATGATGATTTGGCTCTATTTCTTGGCTTGTACCACCGCAGATATCAAAGATACTGCAACTCTCGAAGAGGAATTAACCTTTGCCCCATTGGCCACAGATGGCAGTACCACCGTAGCATCCTTGGAACCTGAGCGGTACTTGGGTTTATGGTATGAGATTGCCTCCACTCCCATCGCCCAACAAGCAGCCTGTACTGGAACCACGGCTGAATACACGGTCAAAGATGACAACAGTATCAATGTCTACAATCGCTGCTTTCTAGAGACACTGGATGGAGAAGAAAACACCGTTTTAGGCTCAGCCCGTTTTATTGACAGTTCCTATGCCAAATTGTTGGTTGATTTTGGATTTGGGTTTGAAGCCCCCTACAACGTAGTGGAACTCGATGGCTCAAGTAGTGACAATCCCTATCAGTTTGCCGCAGTTGCCAGCATTGGAGCGCTCTGGATTCTTTCTCGAACCCCCACATTGGAAGAGGGTACCCTCAACGAAGTCCTAAACCGATTGGAGGCTCGCAACTTTCCAGTCGAAAACCTCCAATACACCGAACACCAAACCGATTGATGTAAAACAGAACCTCTTGCTGTTACTGACAGGTCATCGTTCCATTGTTTCCACAGTCGGTAATGATACCATTGGAGATATCTGTGGCAACACACATCAAGGAACCACCCGTCTCATTTCCTTGGATCACATAGAACGATTCTGTATCATTAGAAGTTTGATTGGTGTCATCCCAAACCAAGAAGAAGTCTTCTCCATTGTCAATACAGAAGGTTTGAATATCAGAGTCACCTGAATCAAAGGTTAAGGTCTCCACCACGTTGAGGTCTTGATAGACATTGAGTACACCACCATTCCAACCATCTCCTCCCTCATCAAGTAAAACGATATCATAGCAACAGTTGCCATCACAATCGTTTCCATATTGGACTTCATAGGTTGCCTGAACAACCGTATTTTCAGACTCTGGCACAGAGATTTTAAGGTTTGTCATCACGCCTTCATTGGGATTATTTCCTCGTTCCACAAAAGTACGGAAGGTTCTCGACGGTTCAGCACTGGTATTGGTGGTATCAGCAGTACAATCTAACTCGCCAGCATCTTCCATGATGGAGAGATACATGTCGGTATTTTCAGAAGCCGTCACATGTCCACTTACACAACCACTAAATATCATACCGGTCATTGGCACAACTACTGTATCCATTGCCCCAGCATTGGCGGCACAAGTTGGTGCCGGTACGTTTACCCGATGGGCACTCATCATGATATTGGTTTCTGTACCATAAGAACACCATGGATCGTCAAAGCCCAACAATCCATTTCCATTCTCA
>CAKZLX010000565.1 GCA_937127265.1 uncultured Pseudomonadota bacterium | reverse complement strand
GATTGAACTCTTCACCAGTACCTGGAGTGTCGAGACAGTCACCTTCAGCAGGGGTCCAGCCATCACCGTCCTGATCTTGTTCTTGTGGATCAACCCAGCCATCATCGGGAACACCATCACAGTTTTGATCAATACCATCGTTGCTATTGTCTGGGACACCTGGATTGATGTTGGCGTCATCATCATCACAATCGCCATCGGCTACGGTCCAACCATCCCCATCATAGTCTTCCACTGGTTCTTCTGTGCCAGTATCTTGATTGGTATCAGATGTTGTATCGCCAGTATCATCATTGTTGGTGTCCTCTGTACCAGTATCATCGTTCAATTCTGCGGTGTCGATGGGTTCTACATTTTGATCGGCGTTTTTAAAGTCATCAGTACAGGCAAGAAGAATGGAAAGCCAAAGCATGATTGCTCCTTCGTAATACAATGCGATAAGATTATACATGAGGATAACACATTTTATGAAAATCTTGTTGAAAGCGTTATTCAGTCTGGGCATAGTTCTCTTTATCTTGGGATGCTGCGAACTCTTTGCTTGGACCCAAATGCGTCACAATATTTACGATGGAGACAGTGGGTATTTTTGGCAATTAAAACCAAATCTCGATCAGCAAATTGCCAATGGTTCCCACCCCTTCCAACTCACCACAAATTCTCTTGGGTTTCGAGACACAGAGTTAACTTCTAAGCCTGTTTGGTTGTTTTTAGGGTGTTCAACCACACTTGGTTGGGGGGTTGAACAAGAACATACATTTTTACATCTGTTGCAACAAGAAATTGGCGACACCATTGATATCGTCAATGCCGGACAACCTGGCTGGTCGAGCGTACAAGTATTGCATGACATCTCCCGATTGCAGTCTCTCAATCCAACACTGGTGGTGATTGGACTTGGGGTACGAGATGCTCAACGATCATTTGTCGAGGATAAATATGCGACCCCAACTCCCTGGTTGTTTCGGCGCCATCTCTTTCAATGGCTCCAACAAATCAAAGGACAATCTGCAGGTAATTCCAGTAAAGGTACCGTAGAACTACCTACTTTTCGTGTTCTACCCGATGATTTTCAACAGAATCTTTCGATGATTGTCAAGGCTTTTCCAAAAGCAGATGTATTGCTTTATCAATTTCCACAGGTAACCTATTCACCAGATCATGCGCTGGTTTTAGAAGAAATGGACGCACTGCAACCTCCAGCATTTACAGCCGAGGCATTCTTTGTCGATGATCCAATTCATTTAAATCCACAAGGACATCGACAACTGGCGAACTGGTTGATGGATACCCTTAAGGTATCAACTCAAGATTAGACCCAGCCCAAATCTTGCAACCACTTGGCTACCGTTTGTCCAAAGAGCACAAACCCTTCGGCATCAGGATGACCACCGTCATAGAAGAGGGGTTCTTTGATACTGTGATTTGTCTCAAACATGGCTACGATTTCCGGAGCCAGACTTTGTGGTGGTTTGGGTTGTGCGCCTTCTGCGAGCACTTCTTTTGAGGTGCGGTCGATCATTTGTTGCTTACCATGATTGAGTTGTAAACTGACCCCCCCTTCAGGTAGATTGGCGTCAAAGATTGGTGTGGTATCTAGGATTTCAATTTGTGACAATTCTCGTTTGATAAAATCGACTTCTCGGGCGTTGTTGCTTCTGCCTTTGGGATCAAAACTGGCCAGGGGAGGCAAGATGATCCCCATCTGAATCCCTTGCTGGGAAAGGGTGTTGTGAATCCGTTTCATGGTTTGCACATAGCCTTGAAGGGGATTGGGGGTCATCCAGTTAGGACGCATCGCCACCAACAATACTTTCGGTTGGGTTGGGGCGATTGAAAGTAGAATGGACTGAATATAGGCTTCCACATGTTCAGGCTTTAAAGCGGGGACACCGGTGTTTAGCACGCCAATGTTTAAGAATTTCTCGATTTGAGCAGGATAGGATTCATCTCCGGCAACACCCCAGCCAAAGGTGACCGAATCGCCCACACAGACCACTTCGATGGGTGGTTGATTGGCTAATTCTTGGTCTCGAAAGCCAAGTGTGTTGGTGTTGACGGTAAATTGACGGGTGCGCTGAATCGTTTGGGCTTTGTTTTCAGAAAAGACCTCACTCGGGTCATGTGGACGATCGGGTACCACCACTTGTGCATTTTTTAGATTGGGCAACAGTTTATGGGCACGAGGACCCAGTTCAGGTGCGGGTGTACTGATGGTATCAGATTGATGGATACTTTTGGTGGTGGTGTTGGGGATCGACCAAGCAGCAAATCCAATCAGACCAATCAAGCCAAGTGTAATAATTATTTTCTTCATCGGTTATCAAGAGCGTTTTTCACAACGAACAGAATTGTTCATGATTAATGCGTTGCCAGAACGCTTTACTGAAAAGGTGTTCACACCACCTGTGAAGGCAACAGCGTTGTTGTTGATGCTTTCAATCGAGCAGGTGTTGCCAGAACAAACACCTTGTGCTGAGCCAGATTTGAGTTCCAGTTTGAGGTTGAAGACCCCATTGCGGTAAATTTTCATGTAGGCCATGTCACCATTGTGATTGCAACGATAGGTGCCCACAATTGAACGACTGGATCTCGACGAGGCGTTTTTGGTTGAGGCTTTTCCTGTGGAGACCCGTTTGCTGCGTCGCACACCAGTTAATTTTTTACCAAAGAGACCTTGGTACAAATAGTTGAGGTGTCCGTAACTTTCGGGGTTTTCATTGGCTGCGGTCAGAATGATGCCCTGTAAGTATTTTTGTGCATAGGCATCACAGGCTTGGATCTCATTTTTCAGATGCAAGAGACGGGGTTCGGTGTCATGAATATAAGGAAGTTTGATTTTTTGATCTTCGACATTGATTTGGATGGTCCAATCTGTAAAATCCTCTTTGGCGACAATCCGATCAATCGTGGGGATGGCGGCACAGAGCCAATCGCCATTTCGTTCAGGTAAGAGCATTTCAAAAGGTGGGGTGTTTGAATCTTCTACCACAAAAGAGAGCGTTGGAGACTGTGGGTTACTCATCATTCCCCATCCTAAATTTACGAAGGGAATTTGGACATGTGCACGTGTTTTTTGCAACGGGGCTATTTTGGGTTTTCCATCGATGGTGGTAAAATGGCTAGCAACCTGTATGTCATTGTCGATAGTCCACTCTGAACAGGCTTGGTACTCTCCGTCGACCATTCGATCTTCTTTCAATCGGAAATTTTTGTATGGTTTGTGGTACCACTTCTCCATTTTCAGTTGGTATGTTCTGGTCGAAAGGTGAAGGGCGCGACAGGTTTCACGAGTTTCTGTTGCTGCCAATAAGCCGCGTTCTGTCAACTGAAAATTGGATAAGCGGGTTTCAAGAGAAATATCATCTCTGGAAATTTCAAACGGAACTGGAGATGGAGCCGTGTCTTCAACGACTTTGAAGGGGGCGCAATTTCCTTTTTCTAGACATTGATTGCCCCAATACTTGGGAAGACAAGCCACCAAACTCAATAAACCGATTGTATACACAGTTGCCTCGTAGATGAAAATACACTTTATTACTATGATGAAATACCAGTGGGTTGCAACAAGAATTGTTTGGACTTGCTGTTTCCTGTAAATGTTTGGAGGGCTTCCGGTGTTCCATTGAAAATTATTTGACCCCCATGATGCCCTGCTCCTGGACCCATTTCAACGATGTAATCGGCTGCCTTCCATACATCGGTGTTGTGTTCAATAATCAGAACTGTATGACCAGAATCGACCAAATGATTCAGGGCTGTCAATAAGGTGTCGATATCGTTCATGTGCAGACCGGTAGTTGGTTCATCCAATACAAAGAGTGTATCTTTGGCTCGAGAGCCACGAGCGAGTTCCGTAGCCAGTTTTAAACGTTGTAATTCGCCTCCACTCAATTCGTTGTTGGGTTGCCCCAGTCTTAAGTAGCCCAGCCCCACTTTTTGAAGTGCCTGAAGTCGACTTTGGATGGCTTTGTGAGCTGGGAAAAACGCTTGGGCTTCATCAACGGTTGCATACAATACATCAGCAATATTTTTGTTATTCCAACGGACTTCTAAGATGGCTTCATCATAGCGTGCACCATCACAGACGGGACAAGGTACCCAGATGTCAGAGATGAAGTGCATTTCAATCATGGTAGCACCTTTACCCTCGCAGTGTCCACAGCGACCTTTGTGAACGTTGTAGGAGAAGTGTCCTTTGGTGTATCCTCTTTGTTTGGCCAGAGTTGCTTTGGTAAATACATCCCTGATTTTATCGAGCAAACCTGTGTAAGAGGCGGTGGTGCTTCTTGGGGAACGACTGATTGGACGTTGATCGACGACAGTCAGCCTTTCGATGGACTGTTCGGAGATTGTACTTTCGATATGTCGACAAAAGCCCTCCATGACCAAGGTGGACTTACCTGACCCAGAAACGCCAGTGACCACACTCAAACACCCTTTGGGAATTGAGAGGGTGACATCTTGGATGTTGTGCATGCTAAATTGTGGTGCGGTAAACCATTCGACAGGTTTTCGTCGTTTGCTGGGGGTGTCGATTTGTTTTCGACCAGAAAGAAAGGCGCCAGTCAACGAGGTGCCTTTGCGAATGTGGTCCACAGTGCCAACATCGACGATTTCTCCTCCCCATTCCCCAGACCCCGGACCCAATTCAATGATGTGGTCAGCGTGACAAATTACATTTGAATCGTGTTCAACCAAGATTAAGGTGTTGTTATAAGACTTGAGGCGATCGAGTGTGTGTAGTAATTGGTTGGTGTTGTAGGGGTGTAAACCAATGGTGGGTTCATCCAAGACATAAATCGTACGGGTGAGGTTTGACCCCAATTGAGAGGCCAAGCGAATCCGTTGTGACTCTCCGCCCGATAGCGTATGGGTGATTCGGTTCAGAGATAAATATTCCAGTCCAACCTCCTTGAGAAATTGTAGACGGGAAAGAATTTCTTTGAGGGGTTGTTCTACAATCGTTGTTTCAGACGTCGTCCATGTTGCTTGTGTCCAGAATTCAAAAGATTCCTCAATCGTCATCGCACAGACATCAGAAATCGACAGCCCATGAATGGTGATGGCAAGGGCATCTTTGTTGAGTCTTTTTCCTTGGCAGCCAGAACAGGTTTCTACGCTACGTAGCCAAGAGG
>CAKZLX010000564.1 GCA_937127265.1 uncultured Pseudomonadota bacterium | reverse complement strand
AAATGATTTAGGTCAACAAATCTGCTCTACGTAATAAGGCATCGGCATCGGGATCGCGACCCATGAAGTTACGGAACAGTTTATCGGGAGCATCGGTGCTTCCTTTGGAGAGAATCGTATTGCGATACTCTCGACCGACTGTGGCATTGAATATACCCTCTTCTTTGAAACGAGAAAAGGCATCGGCATCCAACACTTCTGCCCACTTGTAAGAATAATACCCCGAAGCATAGGCCACTGGTCCCGAAAACAAGTGGCCAAATTGGGCAACATTGGTGGGGGTTTGTACGGCATACGGTGTCTGATATTCGGCTAACATCGGAGTCAAAAAGGCATCTATATCTGTGCTCGCCCAATCTACATCTGCCAAATGTAAACTCAAGTCCATTTTCCCAAAGGACAACTGCCGCATTTGGGCAGAGGCCGAACGGAAATTGCGTTTGGCGTTCATTTTGGCCAACAGTTCATCCGAAATCACTTCGCCAGTCTCTACATGCTTGGCAAATCGTTGCAACAGTTCCTTCTCCCAACACCAGTTTTCCATGATTTGAGACGGCAATTCCACGAAGTCCCACGCCACGTTGGTACCGTGTAGGCTTGGCACTTCCGCTTTACCCAACATGTGGTGTAACAAGTGTCCCATCTCGTGGAAAATCGTTTCTACTTCACGATGCAACAATTGGGCTGGTTGTCCTTCCATTGGCGGGGTAAAGTTTCCACAAATCAATCCAATGTGACCTTGATAACCAGTGTCCGAAGTGTGGGTATAGAGAGGATTCATCCAAGCGCCACCACGTTTACCTTCTCGGGGAAACAAGTCTGCATAAAACAAACCAATGTAGGAACCGTCTTCATCGTGAATTTGATACACGCGAACATCCTCATGCCAAATCTGAAACTCGGCAGCGGGAGTGGTTCCGGTCCGTTCACCATCAACACGTTCAATCGTGATGCCAAACAATTGCTGGGCCAAATCAAAGAACCCACCCATTGCACCTTCTACAGTGAAATATGGACGCAGAACTTCATCGCTGACGTTACAGGTTTCTTCTTGTAATTTCTCCGCATAATATGCACTTTCCCAAGGGTTCAATCGACTGATTGGTTTTCCTGTCAACTGGGCTTTGTAGGCCTCCAATTCGGCAACTTCTCTATCAAAATGTGGCTTGGTTTTGGCAAACAAATCTTCAACAAAAGCCAGGGCACTCTGTCCATTTTTTGCCATACGGGTATTGAGAACCAAATCAGAAAATTGCGCAAAGCCCAACAAGGTGGCTTTTTGCTTGCGCAAAGTCAAAATCTTTTTGATGACCGGTAAGTTGTTGTACTTCTTGCTTCGACCAACTGCTGACATCGCCTCGTGCATCTTTTTTCGCAAGGCATCATCTTCGGCATAGCGCATCACTGGAATGTATGATGGATAGTCCAGTGTAAAACGCCACTTGGGGTCTTCTTTTGTGCCGTATTTTTTGGATAAAGCAGAACCCGCAGCCGCTTGAATTGCAGAATCTGGTAATCCAGACAAACGATCCTTGCTATCGAGAACCAATTCCCAACGTTGTTTGTCATCGAGAACATTGTTGGAAAATTGTTGGGTTGTTTCTGCCAACTGACGGTTCAATTCCACCAAAGTGGCTTTGTCTGCGTCAGACAATAGCGCACCGTTCAAACGAAAAGACATCTCGGTTTCTTCGACATGTCGCAATTGCTCTGCACTCAAACCAGTTCGATCAGCGGTGGCTTGTTGAAAGACAGACCACAACCCTTCATCGATAAACAAGGCGCTGGAAAAATCACTGATCATCGGTTGTAAGGATTGAATTGCCTCGCGCAATTCAGGGGTGTTGCATACCGAATTGAGATGCTGTACCAAATTCCAAGCTCGAAAGACCATTTCAGTGATTTCATCGAGGGCTAACACCGTATTGTGGTATGAAGGTGTGGCTGTTTTCAATCCTTCAATCGCCGCTTTAGCATTCTCTATTAATTGTGGGATTTCCACTTTGGCAGATTCAGGGGTAATGGTTGACCAAGCGATTGGGGCATTTATTTGCATCAGTGATGACATGGGATCCTCTTGTTGTAGGTGATGCCATAACTTTGCGCACCCACAAGAAAATGTCAAGCAACCATCTACCGAATGTCAGTATATGTTCAACCTACTCTGCCAACCTACTCTGTCTGCCAACCTACTCTGATTGAGTAGCGGGCACACCATATTCGGCCGCCATGTCAGGTTCAGAGGCAGGTTCTTCGACTGCAGTGTCAGAAGTCGAAGTGTCCTCATCCTTGTCTCCACAGCCTACCGTTCCCAATCCCAACAACAGCCCTAGGGCAATCGTTCCTGTTTTGGACATTGACGCTGCCGGTTGTTCACAGTTGATACAAGTTCGGTGTTGCATGAGAATGTGGTGACCACAGATCGTACAGGGGCGCATAGAACTCTCCGTTTGTTGTGTATAGTTTCACTGTAGCATGTTCAATCAACATTTGTCAGACTTAAACCCTGATGAGGTAACAACAAAAAACCCAGTCTATGACCGGGCTTTGTAGGCTACAACCGTACGATTGCAGATTCAAATCATGAATGATGATTTCAAAATTTCATTTCAACGGTTTATTTCAAAATCGGGGTATCAGCACTGGGTACGGTGACACCTTTTTGACCTAAATATTGACGACGAACCTCATCAAAACGCATCATGGCTTCTTGGTGCTCAAACTCCATCGCTTCTTGGGTTTGGGCAGCAGACATCATTTGTTCTTGGATTTGCTTGGCCAAATCGATGAAGTCAACACGGATGCAACCCAATACAAAGACCTTCTCGGGAGAGATTGGATCTGGATGATAGTAGGTAGACAAATAACGCAGACCCACGATCTTGGTTTCTTGGTAGTTTTGGTTGATCACTTTCAAGGTTGTACCACCAACTTCTTTGCCTGACATATCACGGAAGATTTCGTTTGAACGCTCTTGAAGCAGTCCAACTTCGGCTTGAACTTGTTCAGCGACGCGGTTTTTGACTTGGATTTCGGCATCTGAACGGGCAGCATCAATATTGCCAGAAGCCAGTCCCATGGTTGATTGGGCAGAAGCACAAACAGAATTTGCGGGTTCAAAACCTTTGGTGTAGGGATTGGTAATCCAGTCTGGATAGCCTTTACGTTCTTTTTCAGCCAATTTTTCAGTGTTTACGGGTTTGGGTTGTTGAACACGGTTCTTGCCACAGGCAGTGAACATCAGTCCAACGGTTGCAAAGAGAAGCATTGATCGCATGGTGTCTCCATAATATTGTTTTGTGAGTGTAGAGTTGAGTTTTCACTCTGATACTTTGATAACGCATCAACAGATAAACTTATTCAAATAGACCTGTAGATTTTTTGCCAACTGAATTCAGGTGATCATAACATCAACAGAACTCATCGATAAAATACCACAAGATCGCATTCTATTCCTAGGAAAATGATTTTTTCTATTGGAGTGAATAAAGATCCTTATAAAGTCGTTATTAAAGAATAAGAGACGAGGACGACCGATGATACGTTTAGTTGGATGGATTGGAACCCTGTGGCTAATGAGCAGTGCCCCAGCGGAAGCCAAAAAAAACAAAGGAAAGAACACGCCACCTTGTTGGGTGACTCAGCCTTGTGATCCATACACAACCACAAATTACCTAGTGGGAGTTGGCAGTGGTCGAACCCTAGAAGATGCAAATAACGCGGCCATCGGAGCGATTGCCAAACAGTTTTCTGTGCAGCTGAGCCAACAACAAACTTCTGTCAAAGACTTCTCCACCACCACTCGAAATGAGGACACCGTTTCTCAAGCCGACCACCAACGTCTTCGAACGGAGACCGAAGTTCAAACCAATGTCACCCTCGAGCACCTACAAATGATTGAACATTGGGAACAACCACAAGACAAAAACAAACCACCACTCCACTATGTCTTGACAGTGATTCCACGAAGCCAATGGCTAGAAAGCATCGATACTGAACGTCGTGAAATCAGCATGGAAATTAGCAAACTGCGACGCAATATTGAACAACAAAAGACCCTCTACGATCAATTGCCCCACTACAAAATGATGTTGCCCTTGTTGGATCGTGATCAAGCCCTTT
>CAKZLX010000563.1 GCA_937127265.1 uncultured Pseudomonadota bacterium | reverse complement strand
CCACCAAGAGTTTAAGGGTGGACTCGGCATTGGCTTTTGTTGGCGATCGTTGGGGGGTATCGACACCCATTAGCAATAGTTTTGCCCTCTTGTATGCCAACAATGAGGAGATGACCGACAGTACCATTGTCTTTTCCAATGGTAGTATTTTAGATCGGTTGAGTCATGCGGTCTATCCAATTCTTCCCAATTACCAAACCCAAAGCATTGAAATTGACATGGCGGATGTTCCAGTGGGCTTGGATTTGGGAGCTCAAAAATATGTCATGCAAGGTCGATTAAACTCTGGAGAAGCGATTCCAGTTGGTAAGCCGGGTGGTATTTTAATGGCTTCGATGATCTTGTTGAAACCCAATGGCAAACCCTATGAATTGGAAGTGGGGACCATGGTTTCCATCGAAGATCCACAGTTAACCGTGCAATTCTTTACCAATCGCCAAGGCAAATTGTTTGTACAAGGGTTACGTGCTGGTGAGTACAGGGTTGAATTGTTGGGGGATACCTTTGCTAACTTCACGATTACCGTACCCAAGAGCAAAGAGATTTTGATTGATTTGGGACGGGTTACCCTTGAACCAAATACCGAGTGAAAACCCTAAGGAGTCGATGATGAAACAGTGGATAATACAGAGTCTCTTGGTGGTCTGGGGTCTTTGTTGGAGTGCCGATGCCCAAGCGGTCTGCAGTTTGGCATTTAACAGTTTAAACCCCAGTCAAAGTCTGACGGTCGATGTCAGTACCATCGGTACCACTGCTTTGAGCCAAGTGGTCAACTTTAATGTGGAAAACACCGGTACTTCTGATTGCTACTATTTTGTGACCATCGACGAAGGGGTCTCTGGGGATGTCAATTTCAATCGTTTTGCCAAGATTACCCATGCCTTGCCGACAATGTTTCAGCAAGTGGACAGTGACCTCATTTCTTACCAACTCTACTCTCAATCGGCGGTCACCAGCAACATTGTCAAAACCCTTGATGAGGCGATGTTTGATCAAAATGTTTTGGGACCACTCTTTATTCAGGCCGGACAGACTCTTAATGAAAGTTTTCTGATTCAAGTACCAAGCCAAACCTTGCCCAATTTGATTGCCGAAAGTTATGAAGATGATGTCACTCTGACCCTCTATCAACATTCAACCGCCACCGTGGACTTTGTCAATGACTGTCCCACCTGTATCCAAGAGGATCAAGAACCGGTAAACATTCAATTTGCCATGACCGAGTTTACCAGTCTGTCGCTTGGTGATGGATATGATCCCGATGCCAAACTGTCCTATCTCAACTTTGAAGAGTTAACCGACAACGAACAAGATTCCTTTGAAGTCTATGTCGGTGGACGTTCTGCAGCAGGGAGTGCTTGCTCGGTCACCATCAGTTCTGAATACGGATCCAAACTGGTCCATGAAACTATAGACTTTGATGTAGCCAATCCACCCAGCGATACCTATACCGTCGACTACACCGTTTCGGCGACTGCGGGGATTGGAAACCCAACCATGGCGGCTTCGATTGATGTGTCCACCCCCAATACCCCAGTGAATCTGGCGACTTCTAGTGTTCCTTTTTTATGTGGAAACAATAATGAGAGCGTGATGTCAATGGAAGTTTTTATCACCATCGGTACCGTCAATCCCAAAGTGGCTGGTACCTATACCGATACCTTGACCATTGAGGCTACGATTGGGTTGTAGTATTTTCCAATCTGAAAAGTGTCCGAAAAAATAATCGCTGGTAGTGTAGTCCAACAATCCCTACAACAGATTGGAGAATGTATGACCCCTATTCGTATTGGT
This sequence comes from uncultured Pseudomonadota bacterium, assembly GCA_937127265.1. Classification (GTDB taxonomy): domain Bacteria; phylum Myxococcota_A; class UBA796; order UBA796; family UBA796; genus CAJWHX01. Next base: position 1,891 of record CAKZLX010000563.1, on the reverse strand, counting down.
ATCGCCGACAAAAGAAATGAACTCTGTACCCTTGACCATCCGGATTATGCCGAATTTTTTCACAGTTTTCAACGGATGCCAGTGGAATTGCAGTCGGTGGATTACACTGAACAGGCATTGGCAAACTGTGATGCCTTGTTGATTGGTGCACCCCGTGAACCGCTCAGCGCCACCGAGGTACAAACCATTCGACAGTGGGTGCAGTCGGGTGGTCGACTGTTGTTGTTGTCCACAATGGGTGGAGATGCCGCGGTGGATTGTTCCTCCTATCACCAAACCAATCTCCATGAGGTATCGTTTGGTGTTCAATTCACCGATACTGGAACGGGACGGGAAATCTACACCACCCAAATGGGGTATCGTAATCAGTTGGCATTTCACAGTCACTGTTTGGTTGATGTCAGTCACTGGACACCTCACCAACCCCGTATGACCTATGTGGATGGTTGTGCTCTTCGTTTGGATGAGGATGCTGAATATGCACAATCGGTCACCACCACACTGTCCTTGCCGCTCGCCACCAAGTCGATCAATTATTTTCGGGTGGATCGATCTCATCATGGAACCCGTCCTTATACCTGTCGTGGTGAAGCCTTGATCCAATTGAAAGTGGGCAAAGGGAGTGTCACTTGTTTTGGCGCGGTAAAAACATTGAACAAAAAAGGATTGAGCCAGTCGGGAAATCCGGCTTTTGTATTTGCTTTGGTCTCCACTTGGTTAGACAATCTGGTGGGTTTTGAATTGGCACGACGTATGGAGGAACCCCAACGTCATCGCTTGCTCCAAGCCTATCCAATGGCACCGTTGATGTACCCCAGTGAAAACAATCCCTTGGAAATCGATGTGGAACAGGCATTTGCCAGGCGGTCTGTGGACAAGCGATTGCTAATTGGCGTCTTACCCCATCCCTACTGTAATCCAATGGTCAAAGGTTGTGGTTTTTGTACTTTTCCCCATGAGCAGTACACCCGAAACTCAGCCCAATCGGTCGCCAAAACCGTACTGCGCGAAATCGAACAGCGGATCGAACACTTTCCCCACCTCACGCAGTCACCGGTCGATGCCATTTATTTTGGGGGAGCGACTGCCAACCTGACCCCACTCGATGACTTTGCCAACATTTTGCAGACTCTCTACACCCATTTACAGTGTGAAAATGCCGAGGTGACCTTGGAAGGGGCACCGATTTATTTCTTGCGGGGCAAAGGTCCCGATTTACTTCGCTTGTTATCCAACACCACCAATCGTGGGCGGATCAGCATGGGGATTCAAACCTTCGACCCCCAACGCCTCAAAAGCATGGGTCGACAAGGCTACGGTAACCAAGAAGACATCGCCAAACTGGTCAGCACTGCTCACCAACAAAATCTGACCACCTCTTGTGATCTGTTGATCGATTTACCCCACCAGACCTTGCCTGAAATTTTGGCAGACATCCAAATCGCCATGGATCTTGGCTTTGATCAGATTTGCATTTATCACTTGGTGCTCTTTGAAGGATTGGGAACCGAGTGGGCAAAAGACCCCGAGAAACTGGCAGGACTACCCAGCAATACCGAAGCGGCAGACCGTTGGTCTGTGGTGCGACAATACATGAACGACCAAGGCTATCGTCAAACCACCATCACCAATTTTGAAAAGAAATCCTCTATTGAGAAAGGACGCAACTTCCTCTACGAGGCGCATGAAATGAACCTTGTTTCTCACGACTTTATTGGTTTTGGTCCAGCTGGAATCAATCGGATGTCCAGTGCCGACACGCTCCAAGGGTACAAACTGCTGACCCCCAGTGATTCTGGTGCTTACCTCAAAGCGATGGAGAATTGTACCAACGGTTTACCAGCACAAGGCCTGTTTCAATATGATGCTCCCCACATGCAGACCTTCTACT
>CAKZLX010000562.1 GCA_937127265.1 uncultured Pseudomonadota bacterium | reverse complement strand
AGATTGACGACTGGTGTCGTTCACTTCTGCATTGTTTTTGCGGGTTCTCTTTTTGCGACGCGGTCGTTCCGTTGAAGTAGGGTTTGGTTGAAACGGCTCGTTTTCACCGCTTTCGGTACGAGAGCGTCGTTTTCGTCGCTTGGTAGGGTCGCGTTCAGAAGATGTGGAACGTCGAGGTGTTTTTTTCGAACTCATTGACGCACCTCATAGATATCAATAGATTTAACGTTGGGTTCGAGGTCCCAAGTATCCACTTGACGTTCAATCGACGCAGGGTCTAGTAACAGGTTGAGTTCAAGACGTAGACGATGGTTTTCTTCCAAGGCAGCACGATACTCCTTTTGGGCATTTCCCATGGCGACTTTGGTTTCACTGATATCCAATCGAGACCACAGCAGTACCAAAAACGAGGTGATGACCGCTAACAATACGAACAGATATCGACTGAGTGTATTGAGTTGGGCAGTCGGAAGATTTTGCATCGGTGGGGTAGCACTGGCAATGCGATCGGTGACTGTCGCATCATCAAAGAGAATATTGTCTGTTTTTTCGGTCTGTTCCATGAGGGTATCTGTACGGTGTGGAGAAGGTATAGTTGATTTTAGTGAAAAAAGAAAGGGTTTGAAGGCGTTACAGGCTGATTTTTTCCAACACACGCAATCGCGCTGAACGGGCTCTAGGGTGGGGATCTTCGGTTCCTGCGATTCCTTTGCGGGTGATGATTTTACCAGTGACTGGTGCCATGGGGTTTCCATAAGCATCTTTGGGAGCATTTACGCCAGTACAATCTTTGAAAAAATGTTTGACCACTCGGTCTTCCAAAGAGTGAAAGGAGATAACGGCGAGGCGACCACCGTGTTTGAGTGTACGCAAGGCCAAAGGGAGTGCTCTTTCCAATTGTCCCATTTCGTCATTGACGGCAATTCGAATCGCTTGAAAAGAACGAGTGGCTGGATGTGTACGAGAGTTTCGATAGCCAGAAGCGTTTTTGATACATTCGGCAAGTGGTAACGTACGATGCCAAGGTCTTCCTTGAATAATCGCTTTGGCAATGCGTCGAGAGCGTGGTTCTTCTCCGTATCGATAGAGAACGTTGGCTAAGGTGGTTTCATCGACTTGATCGAGCCATTCGGAGGCAGAGATAAGTCCCTCACGATCCATTCGCATGTCAAGGGGACCATCTTTTTGAAAAGAAAAACCACGCTCTCCAACATCCAATTGAGGGGAAGAAACACCCAAGTCCATCAAGACACCATCATAGACACTTGGCTCAAGAGTTTCTAGTACATCAGCAAAGGCACCTTTACGGATTTGGACTCGATTCTCAAATGTGGCTAAACGTTCAGTGGCGGCTTCGATAGCGATAGCATCTCGATCAATACCTACGATCTGGTTTTGTGGATGGTGTTCTAAAATGGCAGTAGAATGTCCAGCACCACCCAAAGTACAATCAACGAAACGCAAAACGTCCGTAGATGATGCAGGCGGTGTTGGACACAATAATTTGATGGTCTGTGGCAACAACACAGAATGATGTTCAAAAGAGATGGACATAGACTTGACTTGTCAATAGAGTGTATTTTAGTATACAGGGTCTCCTTTTAAGTTGCAATGCTAAATCTTAAAAACATCTTTTTTTATTCTTTGAAAACAGATCGAGGTCGGGATTCGGATAAAGAATGACTGACTTGATATTCATGTTGAATGTTCCAATAGACTGGCATACGACCTTTCCAGTCCGGTGCAACCGGAAAATACAGTGCTTCTATGCCGTCACACTGTAACCATCGGTCGGTTTGGCGTTCTTGTACCACCCACAATCGACAGTTTGATAGTGGCACCCGTTCCAATTCTATCAATAGAACATCTCCTTCTTTAACACTTTGTGGTAACCAGCGTTTTTCAATCACAGAAAGGGTTTCATTTTCCCATTCCACCACGGCCACTTCATCGTGAACTTGATCGACGATTACAGTGCTACTCCAAAACATCCAGATCATTGAATCACCTCCGCACCGACTTTGTATCCAATCGCTTCAGCCACATGGTCTTGGTGAATGTTGTTCATCTGATCTAAATCGGCAATTGTACGAGCGACTTTGAGAATGCGACTGATCGAACGTGCCGACAATAGTTCTTGTTTGGCAATCTCAATCAACCATTGTTGACTTTGCTTGTCGAGGTGACAATGTTCCCACAAGGCATCACCCTGTAAATCCGCGTTGCAAAAAAATGTGGTGTCCTGATAGCGCTTGCGTTGTATTTCTCGGCATCGTTGTACACGATTACGAATGTCTGCGGATGATTCTGGGTGGCTTTGGGTAAAGAACTGATCGGTTTCAATCGGCTCCACCCAAATGTGCAAATCAATCCGATCGAGAATCGGTCCACTGAGTTTGTTGGCATAGCGCTGAAATTGGGCTGGGGTACAACGACAAATCTTTTCTGCATGAAAACGCCAACCACAAGGACAGGGGTTTACGGCGGCAACCAGTGTGCACTTGGCTGGAAAGGTCACTTGACCACTGGCTCTGGTGATTTGAATCTCCCCATCTTCTAACGGTGTACGCAAAGACTCCAGTACATCCCGTCTATATTCTGCCAGTTCATCCAAAAATAACACCCCATTGTGTGCCAAGGAAAGTTCTCCGGGTAACAGTTTGGCATTTCCAACCATTCCCGAAGTGGAAATGGAATGATGGGGTGCTCTAAAAGGACGTTCGATGATTAGACCATCTTGTTCAAGTAGTCCCGCACACGAATGGATTCTGGTACTGTCGATCGCTTCATCCAGAGACAGTGTGGGTAAAATTGTGGGAAGTCGTTTGGCCAACATACTCTTTCCACATCCCGGAGAGCCGATCATCAGCAGATTGTGTCCACCAGCAGCGGTGATCTCCAAGACCCGTTTGGGGGTGAGGTGACCTTTGACCTCGTCCATATCGAAACTCGAAGTATGTTGTGTTGTCTTTGTAGAAGGGATTGGATGTGGTGACCATTTGGATCCAAGCCAGTGGATGACCTCTTGGAGAGTTTGTACTCCAATGCAGGTGATCCCAGATACCACCGAGGCTTCCAATAGATTTTGTTGTGGTAAAACCAAGTGGGTATAGTTCATCTCTTGAGCCAATAGTGCAATGGATAAGGCGCCACGAATTGGACGAACTTCACCAGAAAGTGCCAGTTCGCCAACAAACATAATGGTGGTCAATGGTTGGCTGGTTTCAATTTGGCTGTCCATTAACAAAATCGCAATCGCAATCGGTAAGTCAAACAAGGTACCAGACTTTTTGATTCCCGCGGGTGCAAGATTAATGACTACTCGTTTACGTGGAAATTGCCAACCGGTGTTTTGGATCGCAGAACGAACACGATCGGCACTTTCTCGAACGGCCCCATCTGGTAAACCGACAATTGAGATGCTGGGTAGTCGACGTAACAAATCAACTTCCACTTGAATGGGGTGACCATCAACACCAATAACGGTTGCGGTGTGAATGGTAAGGGGGTTGGGCATACAAAGCTCCTTGGTTAGGGTGTGCCAAGAGCTAAGCAAGATTTATGCCATTGCATTCCTATATATTTAAAGTACTGATATTATTGTAGAATGGCGTTTGAATTTTTTATCGTTGGTTGTTTTTCGCCACATTTCGACAATTGTACTGTCGAAAATAATTTGTAGGTATACCCATTCATAAATCTTTATCGCCAATAGTGACTAGGTTCTACCGATGAAGCCTCGTCATTTTGGTTTAGGATCTCAAGATGCTCTGGTGTGGTCTTTCGACACTCGAGGTGTCAACATTGACAATTCAGTGGTAAAGATGGTCATGAAAACTTCTCAACACTAGATCTGGGTTTGCAATTCCACATACTCCACAGATTCCATTTGGCGTAATAATTCCACCAGTGAAGCAGAATGACACATCAACTGTCGATGGGCAGGACGAATAAACCCTTCGTGTGCTGCGTGGTCCACCCATTGAATGATACCGTCGTAAAAACCTTTGAAATTTAACAGTCCAATCGGTTTGGCATGGACATTAATTTGAGTCCAAGTGATCACTTCCATGACTTCCTCCATGGTTCCGTACCCCCCGGGAAGTCCAATAAACCCATCTGCCAACTGTGCCATCAAGGCTTTGCGTTCGTGCATGCCCTGCGTCACAAAGAGTTTACTGAGATTGGGATGGGCCAGTTCTAACGTTTCCAAACTTTGAGGAATGACCCCGATCACTTCGCCTTGTTCAGAAAGTGCGCCATCGGCAACCGCTTTCATCAAACCGACATTCCCTCCACCATAGACAACACCAATCCCTTGTTTTGCCAATGCTTGTCCTGTTTGAAAGGCTAGTTTTTTATAACTTTCGTCTACACGATTGCTTGAACCACAATAGACGGCTATTCGTTTTCCGTGGAGTTGCATGCTCACCTCTGGTGTTTTGATGACACAAGATAACGGATACAATCCACAATAGCGATGAGAATAGAATTGTGCTATCTTTACACAAGATATAAAGAGAGGATGACCATGTGGTTTTGGTTGGGATTGGCTTGCTCGGGCAATAAAGAACAAGATTCTGCGACGGTAAAGGATACTGATGTGTGGAGACCGATGCAGGTCTGTCCTGGTGATGAAGGGTGTGAGTCGGCAATCGGCTCCTTGCAAGTGGGTGTGAGTGCCAAAGTGATTACCCCAACCTGTTTTGAACAGTGGGAAGATGTCGATGAGAACAACCGTTACACTTCCAGCACCGATATTTTCTTGGATTGTGGCTGCGATCAGTTGTGTCCGGGTGATGAGGGGTATAACGCGCCCGATGAAGGTGAAGGTGACGGTTTGTTTGAAGCCATTTGGCTAGCAGGCTACAACTCTGCGCGGGCTGCCAATTTTGTGCACGACGATATTTGGGCCCGAACGCTTTTCTTTCAACAGGGCGATGTTGATGTCGCTTTGGTATCGGTAGACTTGGTGGGATTTTTTCGCAGTGATGTTGAAGTCGTGCGAGAGCGTCTGGCGACTGAACTGCCTGAACTTGATCACCTTATCATCACCAGTACCCATGTACATTCGGGACCCGATGTGATGGGACAATGGGGTCGAATTCCTGGTACGACAGGTTTAAATGCCAAATACCAAGCGGAACTCTATGATACACTGGTGGAAGGCGTTGTGGAGGCATGGAACAACAAACAGTCCGCTATAATGTCGGTATCATCAGTCGATAGCAGCCTCTACTCCGTTGAAAAAGGCTCTCGCAATATCATTCATGATCATCGTGATCCAAAGATTATCGATCCAGATGTCGGTGTTGCTCATTTTACCAATGAGACTGGCGATACCATTGCCACACTGGTCAATTTTGGTAACCATCCAGAGGTTCTCACCAGCAGTTCTTTGGGAATTACGTCTGACTTTGTTGATTCGATGCGACGAGGTGTGGAAAATGGGATTACCTATCCTACGCAAACGATTGAAGGTGTTGGCGGGGTTTGTGTCTATGTGTCAGCGGCCGTTGGTGGTATGATGTCTCCATTGCAAGTTGAAGTGACCGACGGTTCAGGCAATTCCTATCGCTCAAATACCTTTGAAAAATCAGATGCCTTGGGTAATGTCATGGCTGAACTCACCCTGCAAGCGATCAGTGAAACCACCGTGGTTGAAGAGCCAAACATTGCCTTTGCGGTCCAATCATTTGAAGTACCCATTGAAAACATTTTGTTTCAAGCCGCTTTTCAATCGGGGATGTTTAATCGTTCACTGGCCAATTATGAGGATGGTGAAACCCTTGACCCCAATAAAACACCGTTGGTTACCACCGAAATCAGCACGCTAGATCTTGGCAATATTCGCATGCAAACAGTTCCCGGTGAATTGTTGCCCGAATTGGCGATTGGTGGCTATGATGACCCAGCCCAACCTCATACTGACTTGGAAACTATCATTTCCGAAGACAATCCCAATCCACCTGACCTGTCCCAAGCCCCAGAGGGCCCCTATATCAAAGAGCGCATGGGAAAAGAATACAATTGGATTATTGGATTGGGCAACGATGAATTGGGGTATTTTGTTCCATCGTACAATTACAAACTGGCAGAAGCGGGTCCGTATCTCAATCAAGCAGAAGGCGATCATTATGAAGAAACCAATTCCCTCGGTCCTTCAGCCTATCCAGTGATCGAAGAAGAGGTCCATCGTTTGTTGGAGTGGATGAATCAATGACCGAAAATCTATATGACACATTGGGTGTAGCCACCACTGCCACACAAGCGGAGATCCGAAAGGCCTATCGCAAACTGGCAGTCAAGTTACATCCTGACCGCAATCCAAGTGAAGAGGCGGCCGAGCAGTTTCGACAGGTTACGCAGGCCTATGAAGTCTTAAACGATCCGACCCGTCGTGATTTGTACGATCGGTTTGGTGATGTGGCTCTCAATCCCAATTTCAAAGGGTATGAGCAAACATCTCATTCTCAGTTTGGAGATTTCTCCAGTTTCTTTTCGGGGTTCAATTCTGGGCACGGAACCAAGCCTTACCAAGGGTCAGATGGCTTTGGTGATACAGGACGAGCACCGCATGATACCCGACAGGCATGGCAAAAAGACGAACCTTATGAGACCTTTTCCTTTGGTACAGGCGGTCGCGCACGTACCCGTAGAGCCTCTGACACTGGATATACCCCACCCAAAAAAGGGACCGATATTACGGTTGAACTGAAAGTGAGTATGGTTGAGGCGTTGCGTGGATGCAACAAACAAGTCAAGATCGCTCGTCAAAGTCGATGGAAGCGAGGAAGTAATGCCGGTGTTCATCAAGAGTTGGTGACGATTGTGATCCCCGCCAATACCGAATCAGAAACCGAGATATACCTTCGTGGCAAAGGTAACTATGGTGAAGGTGGTGGAGATACCGGTGATTTGGTGGCGACGATTTTGGTTCAGCCCCATCCGTACCTGACCAAAAATGGACATGACCTTTACTTAACGGTTCCCTTGACCCTCAAAGAGGCTTTGGAAGGTGTCAAGGTAGATGTGCCGACCCTCACGGGATCTTTGAAGATTCAAATTCCTGCCGGTGCTCAGTTGGGACAGAAGTTGCGCTTGAAAAATCGAGGTTTGACCAAACCCAAAGGTGGGCAGGGAGACTTGTATTTGGTTTTACGTCCAGAATTGCCAGCGGGAAACAACGAAGCACTTGGTATTATCGCGGAACAGTTGGAAAAACTATATCCACCGAGTGGTGTGCGTGGCCATTTTAATTTGGATACAGAATAAGTGTCGGCCAATTTCAAACGTCAGGAGTGGCAACAATGATACTATGGATGATGATATGCCACTTGGCATTGGCCGATGCGATGCAAAACCTGTTGTTGGCTTCAGACAATACTCAATCGGTGAGCCAACGAGAAGCGGCTTTTGCCCAAGTGGTACGTGATGGTTCAACCGAGGTGCAATATTTATTGGACATCAGCCAAGATACCGCTCAATCGACCCGTCTTCGATGGGTGGCGATTCGTGCCTTGGGACAAATCAAAGGACCACAGGCAGAACAAGCCTTGATGCGTTCATTAAAAGATCCACAACCAGCGATTCGTACAGCGGCGGTGAGTGCCCTTGGTGATTTTGGACAGGCAGATCACGTGATGTTGGTGGGTCGATTTTTGAATGACGATGCGGTGATTGTACGGGTGGCTGCCGCCGAGTCATTAGGGAAAATCAAAGATCCACGAGCCGTGGCGATGATTGAAAAAGCTCTTCAGGATCCACGGAATGAATATCGCGGTGCTTCCTTGTGGGTGCGTGCACATTATGTCTTGGCACTGGGAGAGATCGGAGACCCCACAGCCTATCCTATTCTGTTGAAAGCCTTGTCTGATGATGATGCTCGGGTGGTGCAAAGCGCTGTCCAATCTTTAGAAGGCATTGCGGGATTCAGCCTTGGCGATGGACGCTCTGATCAGCAAGAAGTTGAGGCGTGGTCTCGTTGGGTCCAAAACCAAATCCGTTGAGTCGTATCCTTGAAACCTAGGTGTTTTGGCATTGGATAATCCAAAAATGGTGTGCCCAATTCGATTGGGGTGGTTATCCTATTTTATGTTGATGCTTCATATGAATGAGGTAACGCAAAAACTTTGATAGGAGAGTCAAGATGGGAAAAGAAGTTTCGTTTCGTCCAGATCAGTTTATCGTCAGTAAGACTGACAAACGAGGAATTATCCAGTATGTGAACCAAGCGTTTATGGACGTGTCAGGATTTGTTGAGGATGAGTTGATTGGTAAACCACATTCGGTGATTCGAAATGCCATGATGCCACGTTGTATTTTCAAATTCTTTTGGGACAACATTAAACAAGGAAAAGAGTTCTTTGCCTATGTGGTGAACGAATGTAAAAACGGGGATTACTATTGGGTGCTTGCCTATGTGACGCCGGATCGTGACCCACAAACAGGGGAAATAAACGGTTTCTTTTCGGTTCGACGTGTACCATCTTCGCATGCGATTACACAAATCTCTAGTTTATATGCGGCTTTGTGTGCAGAAGAAGCCAAGCATTCATCCAAGGTGAAAGGAATGGAAGCCGGAGAGCGAATGTTCATGACGGCTTTGGACAAAATGGGAGTAGACTATCATGAGTTGGTTTACGGTCTGGAAAATGGCGAAATCACTTTATAATCAATCATCAAGAACTGAACACAGAATTTAACTTATAGGAATTGAACATGAGTAAAAAGAACGAACAATTGAATGAAGAAATCCAGTTGCTGGTTGATATCCTTGAAGGTGCTGTACAAGGCGAAGTGAGTCGTCGTGTCGTACAGTTTAATGAATCATCTGCCTTACAACCGATGATTGCTCCTCTGAACAACTTGTTGGATCGAGTTGAGTGTGTATTGCGTGAACTGTCGGCGGTCTCAGTTGCCATCAACAATAAGCAGTTTTACCGTACATTTTTAAGTGAAGGATTGGAAGGTGCATTTTTACAAGCTGCCGAAGCGGCCAATCAAAACTTGGAATTTGCTGCCCAAGCCGAACGTGGAAAAGTACAGTTGGCACAAAGTTTCGAAGAAGAAGTCGGCCAAAGTTCTGAGAACATCAAGTCTAAGGTGACCTTATTGTTGGAGATGAACCAGCAACTCGAAGGCAACATGTCAACGATGGCAGAGCAAGTGAAGCGCGGTGAAGAACGTGGGAAAGAAACCACTTTCCGCGTACAATCGGTGGCCACTGCCGCAGAAGAGTTGTCTTCATCTATCTCTGAAATCTCGATGCAAACAGAACGCACCAACGAATCGGCTTCTGATGCCATCAATAAACTGGCACACGCACTTGACACTGTCAAAGACATTGACAATTCTGCTGAGGATGTTTCTGGTATTGTGAGCATCATTAATGATGTGGCTCGTCAAACCAACTTGTTGGCATTGAATGCTGCGATTGAAGCCGCTCGTGCAGGAGAAGCTGGCCGTGGATTTGGCGTGGTTGCTTCCGAGGTTAAAGAGTTGGCCAACCAAACCCGTCGTGCAACCCAAGACATTGAAGACAAAATCGAAAAAATGAAGGGTGCCACTTCTGCTGGTTTGGTTGCCATGCAAGGTGTGGATGAATCTTTGAACTCCATTACCGAATTGTTTGGTGCTATTGGAACCGCCATTCAAGAACAGTCTTCAGTGACCCAAGAAATTGCCAAAAACGCCGAGGAGTCTGCGGTCAGCGTAGGTGGTTTGCAAGATGAACTCAATCAGATTGCTGAGCGGACCATGCTTTCTGAAGAGTCTGTCAAGGTTGGTACTACTCAAATCGGTGATTTGAACGACTTGGCCATCACTTTGGACATGACCAGTAAAGACTTTGTAAAGCAGATTTTGAACTAAAAAGACCTTTGCGAAGCAAGTATTGAAAAAGACCTTTGTGAAGCAATCAAACGTACTAGAGGTTTAAACCTTTTATTCAACGAAAACACCCTATGAATAGGGTGTTTTTTGTTGTGTGTACACTATGTTTTCGATAAATGTAAATATACTTCTCAAATTTAGATGTAAGAGGTGGTATATGGCACAAGAGGTATTTTTTTCGGAACACGAATTTATTGTTTCTAGAACTGATATTCGAGGAAAGATTGTCTATGCCAATGACACTTTTTTACAGGTAGCCGGATACACCGAAGATGAACTGTTGGGTCGACCCCATTCGATCATTCGTCATGTGGATATGCCAAGGTGTGTATTCAAATTGTTGTGGGACACCATTCAACAAGGCAAAGAGATTTTAGCCTATGTTAAAAATGAATGTAAGAATGGTGACTATTACTGGGTACTGGCTTATGTGACAGCCGATTTAGATCCTCGAACGAGTGTCATCAATGGTTACTTTTCGGTACGTCGAGTGCCCAATCGATCGGCAGTGGATCAAATCGAGAGTCTTTATGCTCAACTTCGGGAGGTTGAGTCTCAACATGCATCCAAAGTGAAGGGGATAGAGGCTTCAACCAAGGTATTGACGGATTTGCTAACTGCTCGTGGGGTCACTTATGCCGAACTGGTATATGCTTTGCAAAGTGGTGCTGTATTATAGTTTGCAATCGTACTTAGGATTAGGGATTGCGAAGTACCGCCACGGTCACATGACGTTGACCATCCGCATTTTCGACAGTAGCCAGCATGAACCTCTTCCCTTCGAAGGTTAAGAAACTACGCTCAACCACTTTGAAGTTCCAAGGGAGCATTTGCTCACCATTGGCTTCCTCATCCATAATGATCTGGGTGAGGATAGAATGCGTAATGTCCTCGCCCGACTTGGCGTCAAAGACAGCAAAATCGACATTCTCTCGCACCATCTT
>CAKZLX010000561.1 GCA_937127265.1 uncultured Pseudomonadota bacterium | reverse complement strand
CGGACATCAATCAGATTGCTATGGGCATGGATGATCGGGATTGATAGAACGGTTTGCTCGGTACAACTGGTAATGATGCCAGTCGATAGGTGGCACGATACAGGTCTTGGAGATTAACCACCCACCAACCTATCCCAAAATGCCTGCTCATCCCACGATGGAAACAAAGGCATCAACGGAACATCATTGACCAAACGCATCGGCTGAGCAAAATCGGTTTGCTTGCTGAAACTGACATCACAAGCCCACCCGGTGCGTTCACGACATTCTCGTTGCAACCTCCGAACGAACTCTGCCATGGTGGATACATACCCCGAGGGTCGATAGACCGATCTGCCCACCGTAGAAGGACAGCGCTTAACCCAATCGGCAATACCCAGTGCCAAAAGGTCAACCGGAATGTTATCGCGGATGTAATCGGGGGTTTGAATAGTCGGAACACCAGCCTTAGCCCACTCTGTCAACAAGTACCTAGGTAGTTTGGGATTGTCCAATTCGCCAAAGGGATTTGGAATGACCACGTTGGACACCTGTAAGCCAGATGCCACCCCATAGAAATCCAATGTTTGTTGGGTCATCTTTTTGACCAAACCATAGGGACTGAACGGATGAGCGACCTCAGCAAAGATACTGCCTGATACCAACAATTTGCCACAGCCATTTTTAGCAAGCAGATCGCATACACGCTTCACCGAACGGGTATTGTTGGCAAAAGCCCCTTGGATATCGTAGTCCATACTACGGTAATTTTCCGTCCATGCCCCGTGGTGACAATAGACATCAAAAGACTCTTGAGCAATCAAATCGATAAAACGATCATCGCCAAAACACACCCCTTGATGAAGCCTTTCCACCAACCCTGCCACTCGCTCGATTCGTTTTCGAGACACTCCAGTATAAGAGGATAGGGACTGGGTAGAAGTCACCACCACCTGATGACCAGCCGCAACCAAGGCCTCCACAACATACATTCCCGTAAATGAACTGGGACCGGTCATTAACACCCGCATGATTTAAGACCACAAATGATAAGCAGGGTCAAAGAAAGGTGTATTCTGGTCTTTGTCGGACAGCACCATCGGTTCAATTGGCCAGTCGATTGCAAACCTTGGGTCGTTCCAGCGCAGTCCTCTTTCTTGCTCGGGAGCATATTGGGCAGAAACCAAATACAGCATCTCAGTATTGTCTGTGAGGGTTAGAATCCCATGCGCACAACCACCAGGCACCAACACCATGTTGCGCTTTGTAGCGGACAGAGTGACGCCTTGCCATTGTCCAAAAGTCGGTGAGTCCTTTCGCAGATCGAGGATCACATCCCACAATTCTCCTTGAATCACCCGTACAATTTTGGACTCTTGGGCGGGGGAACTTGATAGTGCAAACCACGCAAGGTTCCTCTCTTGTGATTAAAAGAGTTGTTGACCTGGACCACACCCGGTTGAAAGCCACAGGCTTGGGCTTCGGGATGCGAAAACACCCGCGTAAAAAAGCCTCGATTATCAGCGATCGGTTCCACTTCAATCTCAAAAGCACCAGCAATGTTTAGGGGATGATACAGCATAATGACCCTGCTCTCTTGGGTAGTACAATTTGGATTGTTCAGCGACCCTTGGCGACTTGCGCTCTCCAATAAGCCAAGGTCTCGGTCAAAATTTGCTCAAAGGAAATGGTTGGAGACCACCCCGTTTTCTCCCGAAAGGCACTGGTATCGGCAATCAAAAAGGGGACATTGGTTGGACGGGTAAACTTGGCAACCGTTTCATAGGTAATCCCTTGGACACTGGACATGGCAATCAGCATTTCAAGAGCTTGACGGAAGGTATAGACTTTGTCTTCTGCTTGTGATCCCACCAAATATGGCGTACCGGCCTTACAGTGTTCCATCGCCAACCAATAAGCCTCCACAATATCAGTGACATGGGTAAAGTTTCGACGATCGTCTAAATATCCCACTTCCATATGCTTGTCTTGCTTACCCGCTTCAATTCGAGCGATCTGATAGGCGTACCATGGTATACCAAAGACATTTTCGCGTCGGGGACCTTCGTGGTTGAATGCCCTTGTACGCACCACTTGTAGACCATAAGACTTGAAATAGACCTGTCCAATCAAGTCTTGTGCCACTTTGGTCACCGCATAGGGATTGACAGCATTCATGGGAGAATTGGGCTGAATCGGTAAATCTTCTTCTTTAACTTCCCCATATTCCTCAGCCGAACCCGGTATCAAAATGCGGGTACTCAACTTCCCCGAAGCTCGAACCCCTTCCAAAATATTCAAGGTTCCATTGTAGTTGACATTCATATAGTGGTGGGGATGATCCCACGATGGCGAAATGAAACTTTCCGAAGCAAAATGAAAAATGGCATCGGGACGGATTCGGTCAATCAATTTCAAAGTGGCAATTGGATCGGTCACATTGCAATCATGCCAGATGATCTTCTCTTCAATCTGTCGTACATTGTCCATTTTGGAAAGGTGATAGCGCTTGGTGGCGTGCAACTGCACCATTGGATGGTGAGTCAAAATCCAATCTGCCATGTGAGAGCCCACAAACCCTGTTGCTCCGGTTATCAACACCACTTTGTTTTGCATTGTCACCCATCCTTTACCTGCACTATATTCTTTTAACGTACTCAAGTCGCAACTTCATCTAATCAAATACCCAAGGTAAATAACTACCGTTTTTCCGCATTCAATCCGAAAGTAATACACTGCCTATCGATCCTTTTTGAGGATGCGTTATATTTGAGGAACTTTTATCGAGCGTTATATGAAATTTGCCGATCCAATTTACATTACCCGTCCTTTTATGGCGCCCCTAGAAACATTTTCAGAAACCTTAGTTTCCGTATGGGATTCGCAATGGTTTACCAACAATGGACCACGGGTGCGAGAGTTGGAAAAGAAACTGGCGACTAAATTGAACACGAATCCTCCTTTGTTGGTCACCAACGGTACGGTTGCCTTGCATCTTGCCATCCGCACACTGGAATTGCAACAGGGTACGATTTTAACGACACCCTTCACCTGGATAGCGACTTCTTCGAGTATCTTGTGGGAAGGATACACTGCAAAACTAGTCGATATTGACCCCAACACCTTTAACATCGATGTCTCAAAAATCGAAGACAGCATCACTGAAGATACTGTGGCCATCATGGCTGTACACGTCTTCTCCAATCCCTGTGACGTGATCGCCCTAGAACGAATCTCCAAACAATACAACCTCCCAATTATCTACGATGCTGCCCATGCCTTTGGTGTCCGTGTTGCTGGCAAAAGCATCTTCTCATGGGGAGACATTTCCACAGCTTCTTTTCATGCCACCAAAGTTTTCAATACGGCTGAGGGTGGCGGCGTTTTTTGTTCTACACCCGAACGCTATGAAGTCGCCTACTCCATTCGAGATTTTGGTTTTGATCGTGAAAGAAATATTGAACGATTGGGTACCAATGCCAAAATGAGTGAAATCCATGCTGCTCTGGGCTTGGCCAATCTTCCCTTGATTGAAGGGGCGGTAGAAAAACGACGCACCCTCACCGAAACCTATCGAACTATCCTCGGTGAACGCGTCGGTTTCCAACAGTATGACCCAGATGCCTACAACTATGCCTACATGCCTGTGATTTTCAAGACCGAATCAGAACTGTTACGGGTTGTCGAACACTTAAATGCGCATAATGTTTTTCCACGGCGTTACTTTCACCCCTCTTTGAGCGAAATGACCGTATTGCTTCCCGATCAACCTTGTCCTGTTGCTGAGGACTTAGCCAGTCGTATCTTGTGTCTGCCACTGTATCCCACTTTGGAAATAGAAGCAGTGGAGCA
This sequence comes from uncultured Pseudomonadota bacterium, assembly GCA_937127265.1. Classification (GTDB taxonomy): domain Bacteria; phylum Myxococcota_A; class UBA796; order UBA796; family UBA796; genus CAJWHX01. The sequence continues at coordinate 7,009 of CAKZLX010000561.1, read as the reverse complement.
GATCGCAAAACTCATCCTACAAGCCTTGGCTTAATTTTCTGCTTGTTCATACAAACGAAACTCCAAGGATATCCGGGTGGTGTCATCATGATGATTGCGTCCCAAACCATGAATTAAATGAGAAGAGAACACCAACATTTCTCCCTGGTTTGGACACATCGTTTGCAACTGATTGTCCCCACCCCAAGTTTCGATACAATTGACACTGTATCGCTGACCTTCCATCACACTGCCGGCTTTGGTCCGTGAAACTTGATCTTCTGGTACCAGATGAGAACAAGGAGCAATTGGTAAGCCTGTCCGTCCCTCCACACCACAAATGGGTATCCAAACATTCGCCATACGTGGAATATCCCCAAACCCATCGTGTAATTCATAAATATCTTTGTGTATCGGATTGTATCCCACTGTATGAGGACGATTGATTCGGACAATAATCCACTGGTTGGCTTTAAAAACTGGATTCATATACCCCAAATCTGTACCCAACAAACGGCTGAGAAAACCGACGAGGCGTTGCTCATCAAATCCAAAGTCCTGTGGATAGAGACGACGTGTTTTGCCTATCACTGCGTAATGCATAGCATCATCGACATAGTGGTGGTACCTTTCCAAACTAAAGCCATTGACATCAGTCGTGGGAGAAAGTTCAGCAATGATCGAACGTAATATCTTGGTGATATCTCGTTTCACCTCGGTAAAATCAAACGCTTCCTGAGCGTCCACGATCGTGTAGCCTTCGGCACCCCAAGATTGTTCTAAAATGAGATCATCGTATGCCTTTGCCAATACCACCGCATCACCCGTGGTAAACTCATTTGCCTCATCCCCCTGAACCGTGACCGCAATCTGATCAATTTGATATGTCAATTCCATACAGCACCCCTCAATCTTTGAACACTTGTATCCGATACCAATTTAATCTTCAAAAATGAAAGTGATTTGGACCCTGTGGTGAGAGTCGTTCGCGATGGTAGAACAACCAATTATAGGTTATACAACTGCAATCTTGCATAGCAATCGATCATGGAGTGTGCCATGCCTTGGAACAGAATTGGAAAAGTATTTGGACCCGAAGATGGTGCGGAATGGATCCCTCAACAAATTGGCGGTGCACACGTCAAGAATGGCGTTAACAATTGCACACAAGTTCCCACAGTCTTAATCTTAGCCGATCGATATCGCATTTATTTTTCGTCTAGAGCTCTCAATGGCCAGAGTTACCCTCTTTTTATTGATGTCGATAAAGAGAATCCTACAAATGTTCTTTATGCGCATAAAGAAAGTATTCTAGGCAAAGGCAATCCGGGATGTTTTGATGAAGATGGGATTATGCCAGGATTTGCCTTACATCACGAAGGAAAAGTACTGATGTATTATTCGGGGTGGAATGCAAAAATTTCAACGCCATACCACAATGCTACCGGTCTAGCCCAAAGTACTGATGGGGGTATTAATTTCACCCGAGTCTATGAGGGTCCTGTGATGGATCGCATCCCAACAGAACCTCAATTGGCTGTCACACCAACCATCATGATCGACGATGGACTGTGGAAAGCTTGGTATATCTCGGGAATCAAATGGATTTTACACAATGATTACTATGAACCTGTCTACGGGATCAAATACGCAACGTCCACTGACGGAGTCTATTGGGAACGGTTCCCTGAACTCTGTATTCCACAAGCCCACGATACCGAAGCTTTTTCTCATCCCACCGTTTTGAAAAATACAGATGACTATGAGATGTGGTACTGCTTCAGAGATTCCAGAAATTATCGAGCCAACGGACCTGGTGCCTATCGAATTGGCTATGCTTACTCCACTGATGGTAAAAACTGGACCAGAGCCGATGAGCAAAAAGGATTCAGTGTATCAAATCAGCCTTGGGAAAACGAAATGGTTTGCTATCCATTTGTCATTGAAGACAACGGTAGGCGCCTGATGTTCTACAATGGTAATGGCTTTGGTCGAGGTGGCATTGGGGTTGCCGAATGGGTAGACTAACCTATTCACACCTCAAACGACCAAACCGTCAATCTTTCCACTTCTGCTGAACGTCGATGATTTGTTCATGCGAAGGAAACTCTGGTGTTATCCACTCCCTGTGAACATATTTCTTGTAAGCCGATGGATAGTTTCGCTTTACAAAAGTCGGTTCTTGTGCATCTTCCCAACGATTGGAGACCGCTAATCGAAAGCCAGAACAACCCTTCACCGCAGACTTGTGAACGGTCCACCCCGTCATCAACACAATATCGCCTACATCAGCAAGCGCCGGAACAAAGGCACTGTGATCAATCAAACCCTGCTCGACGTGATACACATTGTCTTGAATCGCACCCTTTAACATGCCTTGCTGATTGGAGCCTGGCAAAACCAACAACGGAAAGTTCTCAGGCGTGATTGGCACCAGTGGAACCCAACATACCACAACATCTAAAGCCCCTTGAATCGATGTCCAATCTTGATGTGCATCAAACCCAAAGTAACCGTTGGGAATCTTCAGTCGCTCCGACATCACATGAAAGGAGGGTGATTCAGAATTGGTCGGTGTCTGGCAGCCCAGTTTGCGCAACACCATTTCTATTTCTTTGGACGTGGTTAATCGTCGCACAGAGGATAGTTTTGCCATTAACCGCAACGACCCTAAATAGGCTGCTACATCTTGAGTCAACAACGATTGCATATTGTCAAACAAGGACTCCGAACTCTCGATGCCAAATCGCTTCAATTGGGCGCAGACAATCTCATTGGCATCCTGTAAAACCTCCTCGATCATAGTTTTCGGTAGCACTTCTTTGACAACCAAAAACCCCTCTTCAGCAAATTGTGCCCTGTTCAAGTCGCCTCGTTTCATTCACATCCCCTCAACAATCAGTCAACCTTGATTACTTTTGTAAAATCGATTTTGCGGTGGCTGATACCACTCATCGTAATTGGATGGAATACGAGAGTTATAACCAAACAATTGCTGTAATACTTCGGGCATTTTGACAACGTTTTCAGTGCCAAAACAGCGTACATAATCCATTTGTGGTTTGATAAAGGGCTTGGTAAAAGAAATCGTCAAACAACGACGGGCGATTTCAGTCTGGTTCTTACCTGCAGCATGCCATAGTCTGCCATCAAAGACCACAACACTTCCCTTGGGTCCAATCACTTGCTTGGCATTGGCATAAAAAGTTTCCACATCAGGAGTCGTGGGTTGGGTATGGGAGCCGCGCCACATCCATGTCGCACCATTCTCTTCGGTAAAATCATCCACCAACACCATAAACCAACACTGCTGACGAAATGAAGGATGAAAACTTCGAGAATCTCGATGGATTGTTTTTCCATGTTCATACATGTTGCGTTGATTGGTATTGGTTACAGCCCCAAAAGAATTGAGGATAAACGGTCCTTGACCAAGATACCCCTCCACCACATCAAAGAGTGGCTCTTGAATCAGCAAATCAAAAAAGGCGCCTCCAAAAGTAATCACGTGATGTGCGGCTCCGCCCAAAGGACCGTTGCCACCTTCCAAAATCTCAGTTGCTTCCTTCTCTGTGCCAACCCGTTGTTGCAATTGAATCTTGACACACACTTCGGTGGCTTGATCGATCGCTTCAGCAACAACATCCATAAAATCGGCTGTAAACACGTTTGGAACGATCACCATTCCATCGGTTTCCAATTCGTTAAGGATTGAAGTTTGTACCATTATACACTCCTACAACACCGTAACTATAGACTTAGATGGATATAGTGCGCACTTTTCGATCTTATAAGGTACATTCTTAAAGACTTCTTTGAATGCCAAGGCTTCTCCTGGAGCACCCGCCCAAGTCAGTTCGTCTAATAGCAGTACTGAACCGGGCATTAAGTGAGGTAAGATAGTTTCTAAAGCAACCTTTGTCGGCTCATAAGGACCCATGTCAAAATAGGCAAGCGCCACCAACGCTTCTGGATGCTCTTCAAAATACGCAGGGACAGTTTGACAAACGTCTCCGGCCACCAAACGATGAAGCCCTCGTTGATGACCCAAAATATTACACCCTTCATGTACCGAAAGTAGATTTTCCAAATAGGCTTTGTAATCCAAACCCGTGGCATAAGTATCATCCAGAAATACATCCGTAGCGGTTTCACCATCTTCCTTAGTTGGTTGTTTGTACCCTTCAAAGGTATCAAATCCCACGATGATACGTTGCTTATTAAATGGCTCATAGATAGCCCGAAGATTTTCCATCAGCACCAAATTTTGGCCCCACCATACCCCGAACTCCAAAAACTGTCCTGGAAGATGTTGAACACGTTGATACAACTCAGCCATCACCAAGAACTTGACCAACAATGAACTGCGGGTGTACAGTCCCATATTAAAAATCAATTCACTGTCCGGCAAAGGGGTATTTTTAAACAAGGTCAACAATGCATCTCGTTGTTCCATTTGTTGACCCGTGGCGACAGATTCACCCACAAAACTTTTATCACTCATCTTGTTCCTCGTTTCATACGTTTCAATAGTATTTCAGTGTCGGATGACATCACCCTATCTTCAAGTGTTCTTCTGTTCTAGTTCAGAGACAAACAAAATCCTGTATTTCGATAAGAGACCATGCACCTCAGATACTGAACAATTCATCAACACATCCAACATAGACAAATGCGACACAAAGTCTGTATCTCCTTGTGGGTAAGGTTCCACTTGCATCTCCAAAAAACCCAGGTGAATACCCCTGTCGAGAAACTTCTTCGCCGTGTATAAATGTTGCCCATTCCAAGGATTGATATAGGTTGTCGCATCCAAAGTTTCACACATCGCTAAAATCCGGTTCTCAGCATTTTCCACTGTGTCTGTCTCAATTTCCGAAGCCAAGGTCATCGTTGTGTTGAAATCGAGATATGAAGTAATTTGTTGGAAATGATTGACAATGCGTCGACAGAGATTGTGTTCGGTTGACAGAAAAACAGCTTCTACCAATGGATACACCTCGGCAAAATAAGGTGCATCACGATACGCGCGGTGAATTGTTTGCAGTAGTTTGTTAACACTTTTAGGATCGTCCATGATTTGCATGTTGGCAATCGTGGTGTCCCTTGGCGCTTTCACAACTGGCAAGGTAAAGGTGTATGGCTGACCATCCAACAAAATCCGATTGCGATTGATCCAACCTCTCCGGATATATTGCGCCGTATCAAAAAATACGAAGTGGTCAACATGCTGAATCAATTGAAAATATCCCAAATAAGGAAACAAATACGGTTGCATAATCGCAACAGATTTGTCCATTACTTGTATACATCCATACTATTTTTTCCCAAGGCCTTTGCAGGATTACCCAAATATACATCCCATGCCTTGGTCGATTTTGTAATCACAGCACCCATTGCAACCAAAGTTCCCTCGGCAATCGTCACCGCATCTCGAACAGTGGCATTCACACCAAAGAAACAATGCTCTTCTACAATGCAGTGCCCAGATAGCACGATGTGCGAGGTAAAGAAGACATGATCGTGAATCGTAGAATGGTGGCCAATATGATTACCTGACCACAACACAACATTGTTTCCAATTCGAACAAACGGTTGAATGGTGTTGTCTTCCAAAATAAAGCAGTTCTCTCCAATATGAGACGTCAACACTGTCGCTTTTGAACTGACGTAAGAAATAAACGGGTAGCCTCTGGACTTCCCCTCTTCATACAATGCCCGTCGATTGTGATTCATTTTGGAGGCTGTCATCGGAATAAACAACGAAAAGGACTCTGGTGGATAAGCACTTTCCAATTCTTCAAAGGCAACGACCGGTAACCCTTCAAATTCTGTATCTTGTAAATAGGCTCGGTTGATGGTAAATGCCACCACCTGATGTTCCGAATCAGTGTCCAAATAGAACTTTGCCAACTGGGCGGTATCCAACACACCAAAAATGACTACTTTTGCCATAATGAACCCCTTTTATTGACAAACAACATATACACTGGCACATAAATCTGGATATCGATGACCGAGATGGTAACAACCTTCCAAATAAGCCAAGTCGATAATGCCAGATTCCAAAGCGCGATCCATCTGAAAGTTGGCCAAACCTTTAAACAGAATGCCACCTTGAGCCAATGGGGTCAAACCGGCTGCGCGTACCTCATCGACCAAGGTATCAAGGGCATATGTTTTACGATGCCCATGCTTATACTCACCTTCAGTAACGGACTGGTTGTGTTCTATCAGATTCATCGCCACCGCAATTTGACGAGAGGCCGCATTGGCGTTGGGAACCACGATAAAAATCTTTCCCGTTGGCTTCAACCATGACTGCATTCGTTGTAAAACAACGGTTGGATGGTCCAAGTGTTCGAGGGTGTGGACCAAGAAGATCGCATCGTACTGTTTGGACAGTTCAACATCTTCGAAATAGGCATTGTGTATCGCAAAATTTTGATTGCTGTGAGACGATAGATTTTCTTCTGTTATCGCTACCAAGTCACTCGCTCCTTCAACAATGGTCAAGTGGGCAAAACGATCCAGCAACAACTTGGAGAACTCACCATGATAACACCCCATTTCCAAAGCATCAGAGCCGGTAAACAGGTGTTCTAATCCCTTCATCATAAAATGACGATGAATATAATCAAACTCATAAGCGTACTTGCGATCATCGGTATCTTGAAATTCTGAATTCAAATCTCTCATGCGGGTCTCCTTATTTCGCTTGCACCAATTCACACCACTGGACATTATCCATATACCACTCTACTGTTTCAACCAAGCCTTGTTCAAATGAATGCTTTGGCTCCCAACAAAGCTCGCGCTCTCGGCCCGTCGGGTAGGAGCGAATTGCCGGTGAGTATGGCAGAGTTCCTGTTTAGGAGTCATTCGGATCTCCGACGCAATAGCTTTTACCAGTGACCGAGTGCTCGGGAAAAATCCGTCCGCAATGGGCAGGACGATTACAAGAAAATGGCGGACATGTGGACCAGGCTAATCAGAAAAATTTTTCGATCATCTCCCCACCGCGCACACC
>CAKZLX010000560.1 GCA_937127265.1 uncultured Pseudomonadota bacterium | reverse complement strand
GCCTGCAAATTGCGATGGCGGTCATCTCGCAGTCTTGGGGTGGCGATGCCTTTGTTGTCGGATAGTGTTTGCCAAGTGTCTTGAAAGTCTAGAGCACCGACAATGGTTAAATCTCTCAAGGTGATGGTGGGGTATCGTTGATATTTTTTGCCCCAGATCCAAGGGGCTGTTGGTATCGATGATGCCTCTCCACCAAGCATGTTTTGACGTACAAGTCCCCATTGACCAAAGAATCCCCAAGTGTTCATCAGTAGGGCAAAGACCACTGTTCCACCAAAGAATCGAGCGGCTTGTCGTGAGAGCGTATGGGTTAGACCGGCAATTGGTAGCAGAAGTCCGATGCCCAGACCAACAAGGTAGCGTGGTCGACTCAGTTCCCCCAGACCTGCCGCCGTAATACACAGTCCAACTCCGGTTGCTAGCCAAAGGAACAGGGTCAGTAGGGTCGGTGACAGTGTATTCCACGAAGTGTGTTGCCGTTTACGAATCGTAGTGTAGAGCATCCAAAGTGTACAACAGCCACCCAATATCCAAAGGTTCTGAAAATCGCCTTCTTGTAATCCTCGCTTTCCGAAGTCGGAAAGCCGATGCCATCCGTGTTCAAGGGTGTTCCAATTGCTGTCGGGTGCAACGACACGATGATCTTCGGTTCGAGAAATTGTGCTGGCGACCACCGCACTGGACACCATACCCAACAACCATCGTTTCCAGTGTGTAATTGGCAGAACAAGTATCGAAAAGGCAACCAAACTGGGAAGGGCGATACTTTTGGCATTGATACCCAAAGGCAAAAGCCACCAAGCCAAAGGCAGGCAAAGAATACCCCAATGCGACCGATGATGAAGAGCCGTTGTCAATAGTCCAAGACCCAACCAAGTACAGCCAATGGCAATCCCATCAACCCCAACTAGGACACCCAACTGTTGTGTTAATGCCCAACACGCGGTAAACACACCAGTCCAAGCACCCACTTGTCGATTCCAGATTGCGTTGCCGAGTAAGGTTGTCCCCAAGACCATACCCAGACCACTGAGAATCGAAGTTAACCAAATAGCGGTTTCTAAATCGAATCCCACCCAGTAAGTCCACCATTTGAAGGCATATCCAGCGACATCGAGCCCTCTGGTGTCATTGCTGGCATAGAGGATGGAGAGGGTACTGGCTGACCCCGGTAAATCTCTGAGGTCCAGTCCCAAGCGAATGATGGTTTGCAACAGCCCATAGACCAAGGCCCCACTACCCAACCACCAAAACGATAGTTCGGTTGTTTGGGGTGTTTTGATGGCTTTAGTATTGGAGGAAGTCAATGACATGTTCAGGGGTTGGATTGGCACGCCAAGCCTGCATCAAGTCACTTGCTGGTGACCAACCTTTGTCGACCTGTGTGGCAATCGGGTTCAACAGATGTTGGTTGTGCGGCTGATAGCGCCCCAAGCCTTCGGTTGCGATATCGAGAAGGCGTCTGGTCAGTTCCAACACTGAGCCTTGACCGGTTTTTGTACCAAAATGACCTTGCAAACCGGCTACACAGGCTACATCGAATCGTTGATCGCGTGTACCAAACTGTTTGATTTCTTCGACCAATTCCAAGCCTTTTGAAAGTGCCTCATCATCATAGAGCAATCCTGTAAACAAGGCACAGAATCCAATCGCCATGTCGTGTGACACACAGTCTGCCCCACGTACTTCGATGGTTCGTTTGATACGAACCTCAGGGAAAGTACTGGTCATGTGCAATTCCCAATCGTCCCAAGTTGGAAAATGTCCATCAATACCTTTGGTCATGAATTCAGCAAAGGATTTGCCCTTGGCATGAATCCATTGGTCATTTTTGTGAATGAACATCATCGGTACATTGAGGAGATAGTCAACCCAGCGTTCATAACTGAAGTCTTCCCGCAGTCCTGGGGGGAATCCTGTTCTGGCGGGGTCTGTACGGGTCCAGATATGCCCACGGAAACTTTGATACTGGGTGGGTCGATTCAAATACAACGGTGAGTTTGCAAACAAGGCAGTGGTTAAAGGTGCAACGCCTGCACAAAGGGCTACTTTTTGGGCACAATCTGCTTCATCAATGAAATCATAATTACATTGTACACTGGTAGTGCCTTTCATCATGTAATGGGCGAGGTCTCCTTGTTCAGGGAGATATTCACGCATAACTACATATCGACCTTTGGGCATCCAATCGACACTCTCAATCGAAGCAATCGGAGTGAGACCCGCAGTAATTACCTTGAACCCCGCTTCAGAGGCCAACTGGTTGACACAATCACGATTGGTGGAAAACTCTTCGACCAACCCAGCCAAATCACTGTGCGGTGCACCAGAGAGTTCGAACTGTCCACCCGGTTCCAAGGTGATGTTGGCGCCATCTTTGTAAAGGGCAATGATGTTTTGTCCCTCCAGTTTTGGTGTCCAGCCCCATCGTTTGGCAAATTGGGTGAGAAACCAACGGATTCCAAAAGGTTCGGCATAATGGACTGGTGCGCCGTTGGGTCGAACGATGGCCCGTTCATATTCACCGCCAATTAAAAATCGGTCACGTGGGCAACCATAGGTGCTGAACTGGTCCAAGATGGCATTTCTTGACAATTGAGTGGTATCCATCATGTCTCCTACAAATT
>CAKZLX010000559.1 GCA_937127265.1 uncultured Pseudomonadota bacterium | reverse complement strand
GTTTGTGTGTTTTCCATGGTGGAATCACTTTGTCTAGAAGCTTGCTTTGTGCTGCTGGGTATTCGAATGATTTGTCCTACGGATATGACATTTGGATTGGAGATGTTGTTGTACCGTGCCAAATCTTGATATTTGGCTCCATCTCCCATCTCTCTTTCTGCAATGCCATAGAGTGTTTCGCCAGATTGTACAGACACTTCTTTGTCGGTCTGAGTGAGTGCGGTTTCTGATTGGCTATCATCGATGATGCTGTCGGTGATAGAGAATTCAGATGGCTGTATTGATTGTTCAGGTGTATCAGACTGCGTTTGTTTCATCATGGCAATACGATTGAGGGCTCTGATACGCTCTTGATTGCTTTCTCTTGCAGAATAGACTTGCGTGGGTCTACAAGGCTCTGCGTTTTGGGGTACAGATTGATTGGATTGCTTTTGAGATAGAAACTGAAAGATGCTCATACTTTATATTTATCATGGTTTGGAAGCACTGTCTCAAGTTATGGCGATATCGTATCATTCGGTAGTAAGATAGTGTACTCCAAGAGTTTTCTCAGCATTCGCAGCGATGTCCTGCTATAATATAGGTATTACTTGGAGTCAAGATGCTTAAAACACAAATGAGTGGTCAGGAATTTCATCCACCCTTGGAACGGACTGCTTTTAACCAAATGTCGGGACTAACTCCACAAAGTAGTAATTCTGCTCGTATAGCACAGTTACAAACCCCCTCGAGTGTTGCTTCAAACCCTTTGTTGTCTCATTTGCCATTGAAGCGCGGAGATAAAGGAGAAGGGGTAAAATTGCTTCAACAATCTCTGAATCATCAGGGAATGGAGCTCGTTGTTGATGGTATATTTGGTCCAGCTACAGAAAGAGCTGTCAAGGTACTACAAGGAAGTCGCAATTTAGATGTGAACGGTGTGATGACAGCGGAGTGTATAACGGTTCTTCCAGCATCAATAAACCAAGCCCCTCAAGCATCAGAGGAATCTCCATCTACCTCTGTCTCGATTGGTTCTGGCTGGATTGATGACGGTGAGCGAACGCTTCGTCGACAACAACAAAGTACACCAAATGAGCTGACGAGTGACCTGCCATTGTCTATTGGCTCCAGAGGAGAATCAGTTCGTTTGTTGCAAACACAATTGAATCAACAAAACGCCAACATGTCTGTAGATGGAGATTTTGGTCGTCAAACTGAAAATATGGTTCGTGCATTTCAGGCCGCCAACAAGCTGATGATCACAGGCAAGGTGGATTCCCTGACGGCTGGAAAACTGTATGATCAAAACTCTAAAACAGTTGATCAAGCCAAAGTAGAAGGCGTCGAAGGTATGTTTATTGGAGATTACGATACCTATGATGCTGGTCAGAAAGGAGAAGCGATTCCAGTGGTTATGCTCGATGGGTGTAGAATGGCTGTTTGGGTTGTACCATTTTGGACGCGAATGAGAGATGCAGCAAAGGCTGAAGGGGTTGAACTCAGACCCAATTCTCAGGATTCAGGCTTTAGAACATATCAAGATCAAGCGAGACTTCGTGAGAAATATGGAGCTAGAAGAGCAGCCGGTCCAGGTTGGTCCAATCATCAAACAGGACATGCGATTGACATTAGAATGAACAATCAAGTTGAAACTTGGCTCTCAGAAAATGCTGATGAGTATGGTTGGGTGCGAGACACTTGGGAAGACTGGCATTGGGAGTATTGGGGACCAGGAGCTCCAGCAGCAACAGGGGTTGGATAAAAGTAACGCTTAAAAAATATGAGAACGATGTCAGAGAGCGATCATTTCGGACTTACTGCCGCTCATAACTTATTGAAGTATATATTCAGTTTTATTATCGATAAAGATGTCAACTAAGTAACGAATCAACCTTTCGTATTTTGTCTTGTTGTATTTGAACTTCTTCCTACCAATAAACAATATCAATTCTTCTCTTTTGATCGACTCGTATAACTTGAAAAGTACAGTCCAATGCTAGAAACTGGCTCCCTCAACAGAGGAGTGATAGTCATTCTTCACTATCGTTGTCCCACTTTAAAGAGTTTTTTCCTACTTCGTGCACGAACCAAGGTTCAACAACCATCGAGATTGTGTCACCAACAGTATTCACCCCAACCACCGTACAAACAACGGATGCGTCACTCCCAAGGACACCACGGATTCTTTCTCGGTTCGACTCAATCGTTTGATTGCATACTCCGCTTGATAGACGGCAACCTTAGAGGGGAGGGGGATGGCGGTTGCCAAGGTCACAGGTCTGCGGGTGCGAGTGTATTTTGCACCCTTGCCTTTGAGTTTACCGTTGTGTTCACGCAACCGTCGTTCGGGGTCTGTTGTGACACCCGTATATAGACTGCTGTCGGCACATCGAAGGAGATACACATACCACTGCGGTGCGGCATGTTCGGATGAGTTTTCAGAATCAGATGGTTCAGACATGGCTCAGGAACAGCATTATTGGACGTTGCCCTGTAAGCGCCGAAGAGCTACCCATGCGAGGACGTGATCGGATAGGGCGCGTTCATATTGAATTTGTGCATCTTGTGCGGCTTGCAGAGATGCCAAGATGTCTTTTTCAATGTTGCGACCTTCTTCTTGCAAGGCTCGATCAGCAGCCAAGGACTGCTTGGAGACTTCCCAATTCAGTCTAGCCAGTTCGGCTTTTCGCTCTGCTGTTTGAAGGGTGCGCAGTTGAACCAGTGTTTGTTGGGTCAGGGAGTGCTCCATGTTGGTCAGTGCTTGGCGAGATTTATCCAGATCGATGCTCCGTTGTTCTACGGCACCGCGGTCTCCCCAATTTGCAATGGGGACATCCAGATTCAATCCCACATAACTGCCCGGCAATTCCTGTCGTCCCAACTCTTGTAGAGCAGCATTGAAATCATTTTCCCAACTTCTCCCACAAAGTTCGCAGGCCTCTTGTAGCCTGGTTGTCAATTGTGCCACACAGGCATTCAAATGTAATCCTAGTATTTTTACATCACCAAGAGAATTCTCTTGTATCCATTGCAAAAGTACTGATATGTTTTCTTGTTCTAAAATGTTTTTCTTAGTTGATCTATGATTCTTGAATTTTGCCATTACATCCTTTAGAGGATCGACTTGTACCATGTGTGATAAGATAGGCGTGTGCTTGTCTTCTACCTCTAAAAATTTATAGGCAGATTT
>CAKZLX010000558.1 GCA_937127265.1 uncultured Pseudomonadota bacterium | reverse complement strand
CTGTTTTTTTTATGTGTTCATTCATCTTTTTTCCTCATCATGCCATCGACCAACGAACACAATCGTTTTGTCATCGTGATGATCGGGCGTCGGCCAATTTTTGAGTTCATCCAACATCATCTTGGCGCACTCTTCTTGTGTCAGTGTCTTCGACACTGCTAGAAGATTCAGAAGATACGCGGTTTTATCGGTTGATTTTAAATCATCAGCGATGCCATCGGTACACAGCATCACGGCAAAAGTAGCGGGTTTGCGAATGGATGTGATGTGCCAGTTGTGCGGAGTAAATGTTTCTTCTAAGCAATGGGTTTGATTGGAGAAGAAATCCGTATTTGGCGTCTTAAAAATAGGAGAGTGTGTCGCTAAGTTGATTCCCAGTAATAGACCATCACCAACTTGCACGAACAGTAAATCCTTTTCAAACTCGACGAGTAACAAACAGGTTGTATACGCTGTCTCGATAGGAATATTTTGTTCGTTGAGAAGCTTATTCCAAAACCACTGAATGCGGGAACATAATAGTTCTGGATTTCCTAAAACACCACCGGGATCCAACGTATGCTGTGCATCGATGGATTGGATGACAGCATCTTTTACTGCTGCGGAGCCAATGTGTGAATTTGCATAACTTCCCAGCCCATCAGCTACGATATATACGGTGCAAGGTACCGATTGTATATGGTCAATACACCATGCATCTTGATTGGGTAAATTATTCTTGAGATGTGCGGGACCAATACAAGAAGTACCCCATGAAAAGGTGGTCATGGTCATTGTATGGTCATCCAAGGGGTCGCAATAGCAGAATCAATTTCAGTACTGTGAAAAACGTGATTGGATGATGAGATCAACTGTAAAGAGTTTAGATTGGCATCGCTACCAACGGATACGCATCGAATAAAAGGGGACGTTTCAAGATTTTGAAGAGCCAGATTGAAAGATGTAGGGTCCATTTCAGTGGAATTCGGTTCATAGAAGTAGCCATCACTCAACAATAGAATGTTAGATGGCTTATTTTCTTGGATCCAAACAAAAAGAGCCTCAAGAGAGACCTGTAACTCAACATCTAAGTCAAAGAACGGTTGGTCATCATCGATAGATTCTTCAATGATTTCATCAAACCAGAGCGCAAAATGTATCGATTCAAAATGCTGTTCCGTTTCCTCTAGGATTGACAATTCACGGACATATCGAACCAGTTGTTGGAGAATGAATGTCTTGCCATTTTCTTTCATTGAGCCAGAGCAGTCTAGAACCATGGTTAACGGTGGATTTGTCATGGATTAGCCTTCGGAAGAATCTTCTTCACTTGATGTTTCTTCTTCCACGATGGTCCTAGATGTCCGTTGTAACTTTGGTTGGGCTATTCTTGGTGCAGCACGACGTGGTTGCTTAGAATCAATTACAGAACTGAGTCTGCTGGACTTCTCAATAATAGTCATCGTTACTTGATCAAAGATTTTGCTTAAGTGTGCTGCATCTACCGCTTCAAATACCACGTTGTAATGGCTACCCTTAATAAATTCTTCTAAAACCTCTTTGGCATCACCTTCAAAGGCTTCTGGTCCTACACCAATGGCGATGCGATCACAATGTTGCGAACGCCCTTCACTTTTGAGGACATTCATCGGTGATCGCCATGGCTTTCCATTGGGTGCGCCATCAGACAGTAAAATGATGGTGGGCTTGTAACACCTTTTGGGTACCTGACTATAATCCCCGATTAAGTCATGAGTCATTTCCAGTGCTTGTGCCAGGGGGGTTAGGCCAGAGGCGCGTAAAGGCTGCCAAGTGATACTGTTCACCTCTGTTGGGGGAACATGTAAGTTCACCTCTGTTCCAAAGGTAATGATGGACACTTGGTAGGTAAACTCCATTTCTTTTTTGAGTGTTTCCAGAAAAGCTTCCACTGCCAAGTTTAATTCTGAAATTCTAGT
>CAKZLX010000557.1 GCA_937127265.1 uncultured Pseudomonadota bacterium | reverse complement strand
CTTTGCGAAGTCTATGAGCTTCAACAGAGACTGGCCTGCCGATAGGGCGTCATTCGCATAGCTAGACAGACCTGCCAGGTGTATGTAGCAGGTGGAGGTGTATGCAGCAGGTGGAGGTGTATGTAGCAGGTGGCGAGATAAAGTGAAAGGGGGGGTGTAGAGCGCGTGGGTGAAGAGGTCATAGATGATCTCCTCCAGTGGTGGGACACTCGCGATCCCGCCAAGCCAACCTTCATGTGGGCACACTTGTATGATCCACACCACCCCCACATCGTTCATGATGGATATACCGACATCCCCAACACCTACGATGCCGAGATCGCCTACATGGACGATCAAATTGATCGGCTCTATCAACAAGTGTCCAACGATGCACCCAATACGATTTGGGTCCTCATCGCCGATCATGGGGAGGCTTTTGAAGGACAACACGGAGAAGCCGCCCACGGATTGTTTCTCTATGATGAAACCATGCGGATCCCTTGGATTATCCAACCTTACCCTGCCCTAGAAAGCACCAAAGTGATTGAAACCCCTGCCTCCGTTGTAGACGTGTCATCTACAATTTTAGGTCTGTTGAATATCAAGCCTATCGAAAATATCGATGGGATTGATGCCTTACAATCCACCCGTACAGACCCAGTCTATATGGAATCAAACACCGTACAACAACGATTTGGGTACCATCCTGAGATTGCCCTTAGTGATGGACACCACAAAGTAATGCCCACCGCCAATCCACACCTCTATGATTTAGAGAACGATCCTTTGGAAACCAAAAACTTGTGGGGAGATACCGATCCAAAATGGAAGCATTGGCAAGAGTCAGGTCGAAACCTATACACCGACGCACCAAAGTTCACGCTGGATGCACCCGATGCTTCTGTGATGAAACAGTTGGAGGCTCTTGGCTATATGGGTGGAAACAATGGCTCTTCAACCAACTTGTCCGATTTTGAAATTGATGCCAAAGATCGTCTGACTACGATTGAAGAACTGTCTGACATCGTCAAATCCAGACGGGCCAGCACACCTTCATCTCCAGAAGACATCATTGCTCGCTTTGAGGCTTTGTTGAAAAAAGAACCCCAGTTGGCTGAAGCACGATTGATGCTTGGACAAACCTATGCCGTAATTGGACGCAAAGAGGATGCCGTCCGAACCTTTGAAGAGGCGTTGTCTTTGAATCCCGAATCGGTGGTAGTCGCCCTCAATCTCGCCAATCAATTGGCCGATCTTGGTCGCTTTCCAGAAGGAATCGCTATTTTAGAAGGCGTGCTTGAACGAGTTCCGGATGACCAAAGCGCCCAAAGTAATCTCTTGCGGATGCTCTCGGACACGGGAGATCACCAATCGGCGATTGAAAAAGGCACCGCTTGGTTAGAACAACATCCTTCTGCACAATTACAGGCAATCCTTGGGGTAATCTTGGTGCGCAACAACCAACTGGAACTGGGTAAGGAATTGCTGAGTGCCTCGTTGTCTGACGAACTACCCCGAGAACACGTCCATCGTTCTTTGGGACACATTGCTCTCAAAGAAGGCAAAGTCGACACTGCAATCCTCGAATATACCCAAGAGTTAGAGCGATTTGAAGATCCCAAATTGCGAAATACCCTTGCCAAAATCTACGAACAACAAAAGAACTGGGCCAGTGCCTCAAAAGAACATTGTAAAATCCGAGAACTAACACCCAAAAATGTGCGGGCACATTTAAACTGCGCACAAACTTTGTTTAACCAAGGGCTTTATGTGGAAGCCAAAGAGGCTTTGCAACCTGCTTTAACCATGGCACCCAATGGTCCATTTGTATTGTTACTGGCAGCCAACATTGAAGCCAAACAAGGAAACGAAACCAAAGCCAAAGCACTGTTTGACCAAGCCAAGAAAGCCCGTGAAGCCCAAATTCAACAGGGGCATGACGCCCAACCAGAGGCGCAATAAACTCAAAACGTAAACGGTAACGGCGCCTGCAGTTCCAAAGACAAGTTGCGCTGAACACGCTGGGTACACTCAGGATCACAGACCATGTCGTACCACTCCTTTTCTTCCCGAAAGGTTTCTTGATCACCCACTTGCTCCAATCCCCACAACCGCAAATACAACAAGTGTGGATTTTCACTCAGCTCCTCATACGTTCCACTTGCTGATACCTCACCGTTCGTCATAATGATAAGTCTGTCTGCCAAGTGCATAAAGTCAACAGCATGTGTTACTAAAATACGAGTCTTATCTTGTAGCATGCCTTGGAAAACTTATTTGAATATTTTTTATTGATACGCTCTCTTACAATTTG
Source organism: uncultured Pseudomonadota bacterium (assembly GCA_937127265.1). Classification (GTDB taxonomy): domain Bacteria; phylum Myxococcota_A; class UBA796; order UBA796; family UBA796; genus CAJWHX01. Next base: position 332 of record CAKZLX010000557.1, on the reverse strand, counting down.
AGAATATTGAACAATTTTTGATGCTGTAAAATCTTGTATTCCGCTAAAGTTTTTTTGAGGATCTATAATTGCATAAAAATTTCCTCCGTAAGCCACATCAAAAGTAATTTCTCCTAACTCTGGGCAATCTATAGACAACTGTTCTGCTGCTAGATAACTTTTTACGTTGGTTAATTTTACCCATTCTACTTTTTCATTCTTCAAAGAATATTCAATTTCTACCAAACCAGCAGGGGCTTCCATTTTAATTTTTCCTTCTACTTTTGGTTGTAGTAAACCTTTTTCTATAGCAATGGGTATAGTACCAATAGTTCCGTGCCCACACATAGGCA
>CAKZLX010000556.1 GCA_937127265.1 uncultured Pseudomonadota bacterium | reverse complement strand
TCAGTCTCGTCGCCATCCTCTGCCGGTTTAACCTTGGCATCAGCAGGACAGGACGCCAACTGGGTTTCCAATTCGGTAAGATTACATTCTGGAGGTTCAGGATCATACCGTAACTCTTGATATCCCTCGAAAAACTCTTCGCCCACCAATACCAGTCGTGCAGAAAGTGATGGTCCCAAACCAAATAGTAACGCACAAAAGAGCACCCCAAAGATGCCCAGTGCGACCAACTGACGAATCCGTTCAATCATTTTTTATTCTTTGTCCTCGTATCATTCTTTATCCTCGGCACATTCGGCGCGAGAGGGGTCCACCTTACAACGTTTGTCCCGCATAACACCTAACATTTTAGGGTCATAGGCTTTGTGGGTATCACGCAACTCGATGCGAGAACGTTGAAACATATCATCAAAGTCAGGTAAATCAGAGGCTGGAATCTCAATCCAGTATTTACTAGGAATCGTCGCTTCGGCCTTAGTGACATATCCCAGTGCTTGATCAAATTTTGTCCAGAAAAACTGACGTGACTTCGCTGGAAAGTCAGCAGGAAAAGCCTCTTCACGCGCCATGACTTGCAAGGTGGCTTGGGCAATCGGTAATTTGGCAATCCCACCCTTGTCACCTAAGCCTTTCCACAGTTCAAAAGGCTGATACACTGGAGCCGATACATAACAAGCGTCCACATCCCCATTGTTAAACTTGGGACCAATACTGCCCAAGTCCGCAGGAACCATAATCGCACCGATTTTTTCGACCATCACCACCGATGGCTTGTCATAATCCATAGTGGCAATTTTTTTACCCGCCAGTTCAGCAACCGTATCAATGTTTCGATCGCGAACAAAAACATAGACTGCACCGATAGGAATAATTCCAACGGTGGCATTCCCAGACTTGGTCATCGCCTTTGCTGCACCACCAGATGTTGTCAAGGTCTTCACCATCCCCTTCAACAGTGGATAGGTCGGCAATGCACCAATGGCTTCAATAGTTGTCGGAAAGTTATTGAACCGTTGTAATCGCACACCGGTAGCCACAACCGCGTCACATTGTTTGGCTTCATAATCTTTAACAGCGGTCTCTTCATCCGTGTACACCTTTACATCCAATGACACGCCCCAAGAAGATGCTTCCAAGGCATATTCGTCCAGCAAACGATAATAATCTCCTGCTTTACCCGCTGGATCAAATACACATACACTTTGTGCATTCGCAGAGGACATACCACCCCATAAACCCATTCCAATCAACGCACATTGTCCAATAAAACGACGCCAAACTTTCATTGTATTTGTTGTAAACTTCCCTGTCATGTTCATAGTCCTCATGATGTAATCAAATATAGATGCATTAAGATTGCCTTTTCATAACCCATTCACAGTGAGTTTTCTTCCTTTTGAAAAAATCCTATTCTTCTGAAAAGGGGTCTGTCTCACCAAATGGATCGTCATCAGTATTGGTCTCCAAGGACTCGGATGGTTTGATTGGAAAAGTTCCCAATTCTGGCGTGCGATACCCAACCTCTCCAATCCAATACAAATCCGAGGCATGTAAAGCCACCTCATAGGCATACTGATCAAAAAATGCCCAATCTGGATGACGCGGCGTGGAAGCCAACGATTCCCCGTACCCTTGTAAGAATGTCTTCATACGATCGGTATCACCAGCATTGTTGGCCAGCAATGCACCAACAGCATAAGCCACGCGCACCCCAGACTTCGCCCCTTCCGAAGCAGATGCTTCCAAAAGGTCCCATGGCTGAGCATCACTAGGCCCAGAACCTGGAATGGTAGCCCAAATCCCCGCTTGTAACGCATCGGGAACCCCCCACCAAGTGTCATTGTCTAAACAAGTCGCACCACGAGCAATCTTTGGTAGCAGATCAAGAGGCACACCGTTTACACCATCACTTTGTTTGTCGTGCAACACTGCAAATGTACCCGAAATCAAGGCAACCAAATAGGCGACCTCATCCTCTTTGGCGATTTTGGGACAAGGAGTGTCAACCGTTCCAAAAGCATTCTCGGCATGTTGAAAAGCCTGATAAAATCTCCGTGCAGTCATCGTATCCCAACGAGCGGCGGTAATCTGGGCATCTTTAATTTCGGCAATTCGAAATGGGTCCTCCAAAGGACGTTGGACTTTGGTGCGTTCAACCCGTAGGTGCTCCTCCCAAGCCGTACTTTGAGAACACATCGCACTAGTGCCATTACTGATGAGCAAAGCCAAATCTGGTGTCTTTTTACCTTGGGTAGCCATCAGCACGTGATTCAACGATTCACCTAAAGCACAGGGCATCTGGGTATCTCCCACCACTTTTGCCTGTCCCACAATTCGATCCACCGTAACCCGATCAACGATTTTGGTGACACACCCCAACGACAACATCCAAGCCAACAACATCTTTCCTCCTGTAATGACAACCACGATTCGGATATAGATTTGTAACAGATTAAAAGAAGAGGTTCACGATGAAAATGGCTTGGTGTACGGACATTCACTTGGATTGTGTGTCGACCGATGGACGAAAAGACTTCTTGGAGCAGATTCAGCGTAGTGAACCTGAGGCCGTTTTGATTACGGGAGACATCGCAACAGGCACTACGATTTCTGAAGAACTACAATGGTTAGCCACCAATGTTGAGTGCCCAATCTATTTTGTGCTGGGCAACCATGATTTCTACCACGCTGATTTTGAAACGGTATGTCAAAGCGTACAAAATATTCTACAACATCATCCTCGTCTGCATTGGCTAACACACCACGATGGGCTCAATGTTGGAGCATCAACCTTTTTACTCGGTGTAGAAGGATGGGGAGATGCCCGCAACGGTGATTTTCTAGCCACACCAGTGCGGTTAAACGATCACCAACTGATCGCCGATCTCACAGGATTTGAACGACCTGTTCTGCAACGAAAACTTCAATGCCTGGGGCAACAGTATGCTACACAACTACAACAGAAAGTCGAAACAGTTCTAGAAGAACAACCACACCTAAATGAAATCGTCATCGCCACCCACGTCCCTCCATTTCCAGAGTCGGCTTGGTACATGGGCTATTCCGGTGCACCAGACTGGATCCCAGACTTCACCTGCAAGGCCATTGGGGATTTGTTGCTGACACTGGCCGACACATATCCAGACATACACTGGACAGTCCTCTGTGGACATGGACACCATCGGGGTTCAGTTACGATGCGATCAAATCTTGTCGTGGAGACTGGTCATGCCGAATATGGTGCTCCAAGTATCGAACGATTGGTCGAATGGAACGACTAAGCGGCTTTTTGTTCTTTGATTAACCGGAGTGCGTGTGCCAACAAGTGCTTACATCCCAAAGCCTGTCGTTGGAATGGTTCCAAGTCATTGAAAAATGCACAAGAACAATACACCTTTCCAGTCACAAAGAGCCATGCTTCATAGCGCTCCCCATTAGACCCCTCCACAATCGCTTTGGCATGTCCACGACGGGTGGTCGAAAAAGAAAGCATCTTGGAAGAAGACTCAATGTCTCTGGCACGACACAACAATTTGGTTCCACCCTGACGAGAGCGGTTTTGCCATATCAAACGATGGGCTTTTTCAAAAATGATATCCATGGTGAACCTCCTTGATTACACCTTTATTTTACCATTTTTACACAACAAATGTTGTTTTACGGACAGTATTAGTCCGAACAAGACCAGAACAAGATCTCGTCTACTTGGCCATTTTTTCCACCACCGCTTTTCCACGTGCCAAACCCGCTAAGACTTCAGAGACCACAATAAAGAAACGCCGTTCAGAATTTACAATGCGTACAATACTTTCTTCCATCAACACCAACCGTGCATCCAAGTTCTCTTGAAACTCTTCTTTCTCAAATAGAGAAGCCGATTCAAAAATGTATTGGGTGTTGGTCCAGTCCAGTTCCGGAATTTGTTTGAGCATCTGCGATGTCTCTTCCAATAAAACCGTTGATAGTTGTGTCCAATAGCGTTGTGATTTTCGAAAATCTAATGCCATCGACTTTAAGTCTGGGCAATGCAAATACTCAGCACAGGACAACAAAAACTGAATGTAACGTTCACGGAAAGCCACATCTTCACCAGAATGGATCTCATGGTACAATTGTACTCCCGCCCAATAATAATCGATACTTTCGGTCAAGATATTGGCCCAACTTTTGCGCAAAGAAGGTCGACGAATGTGGTGAAGCCAATTTTGAACCTGAGATTCCACACCGGTGGAATTGATAAAGTGTGCACACTGCTCCGACAACACCAAATGAATAATCTCTTGCATCGAACGAGTCGATACATCTTCAACCAACCAAATCTTCTCTCCGCGTTTTGGTGAAAACTTTTCACGGTGCCAAACTTTTCCAACGCGATTTTCAGCCCACCACACCGCAGTGTCTGATTCATCGTCGACACAGAGTTTCCAGACTCCTTTTTTATTGATGTAAAAGACATTGTCGGTCATATCTAACAAGTCGTCCACTTCATCGACTGTCCATTGATTATGAAGATTGTATTCTTCAAAACCCAACTGCAAGGTCTGACAAAATCGCTGAAAGGAGGCTCGATGGGTTTGTACTTGAACCCGAACCGGACGATCCCGTAACAAATTACTTTGTTGTCCCACATCCACGCCACCCAACAATCCAAAGGCAAGTGTATCCCAGTGCTCCAAGCCATTGATGTTCACGTCTGGCAATTCACTCAAAAGGTGCCATAGCACTTCAGCATCAATTGCATCAACAACTATTTTTTCTTGGATTCCCTTTGGGGGTTTGGTAGACATAAGAAACTCCGATAGGCTACTACTGATTGGATTGTATCCATATTATTGCATATGATAAATCAATTTCAATTATATGGACAATATTTGTCCACTCGCCCATCACTGGTCGATATAATGTTCTACTCACCTCCTCATCTGATATCGTCATGCGTTTTCTTGTTTCATTGCAAAATCTCTTCCAGCAACCCGAGCACCGTCTCACCATTGAGTCTGACATTTATTGGGTCAGTATTCGCACCTATCAACCCCCAAGTCGAATGTTACTGGAGATCTCTAGCAATAAAAATCTCCCTCGAGACCACCAGTTGACTTCTACACAACTCGCTAGGCTTGAACAGATGGAAATCAAGAGTCGGCGACAAGGATACTCCTTGGGAAAACTCCACACCACCCCCCCCCCCCCCACCCCCCACCCCCCCCCCCCCCCCCCCCCCCCCCCCCCCCATCCCCCCCCCCCCCCCCCCCCCCCCCCCCCCCACCCCCCC
>CAKZLX010000555.1 GCA_937127265.1 uncultured Pseudomonadota bacterium | reverse complement strand
AATATCAAGGCGTTCTACCGCTATTCCTGCCAACCCCGCAACCATCAAAGGTGCGCCAAAATGAAAAGTCTTTCGGGCTATCGATATGGAGACTGCCCATTTGGTTTGAAAGTAAATAGAGGATAGCAGCAAAAATCGTATTAGAGATGCCATCAAATTTGCAAAGAAGATATAATGTACTGTTTGTGATTTATCGTACCAAGTAAATAATGAGGCACCAAAATCACCATCTTCGTTAAGCCAAGGAACCACCAATAACAAGAACATTAACATTCCCAGATTCGTAAAGGTGTTCATCAATAAGACAAAATTGAAATATCCTGTTCGCCCTTCTTTGCGCAGACGTGTATTTGGCAAGGCAGACCAAACATCCAAAACAATGATGCCGATAACCATCCAAATGATACTTTCAAACATCTCGTACCGCAATAAAGGTAAAATAATATCCATTCCCCAAAACATGATCAGGGTAAAAATGGCAGTAAAGAAGATTACCATTGCGCTAGTTGTGGAAAACAGAATAGTACTGCGATCTTCATCACGATCCAAACTATACTTCATGAAAGAGGTTTCCAACCCAAACGTCATCATAATAATCAAAAATGCAGACCAAGTATACAAGTCCGTAAACATCCCAAAATCAGATTTGTCGATGATGTGTGTAAACAACGGAAACAATGCAAAGGTCGCAACCTTACTAATTATTTCTGTCCCTCCATGCGAAAGTGTCGTCTGTAATATATGACGTAAATGCTTTTCATTGCTCATTTTATCCTCACAAGATTATTATCTATCATCATTGACGTTATGAACAGGAATATCACAGACATCTTTATCTAACCATTGACAATAAATACACTCCCAGCAATTCTTTGCAAGACAAATACACCATCCCCAATAGGAAAACTGTATTAGGCCCAATAAATATCGGAACCCACTCGAACAATGGTCGATCCATATTGAATCGCAGCCTCCATGTCACCACTCATACCCATCGACATTTCCTGAATTGGAAATCCCTCACGACGCGCCCTTTCAGCCAAAGTCGCCATCTCTGAAAACCAGCGCTCAGGCTCTCCCTCAAGTGGCGCAATATTCATCAAGCCCTGCAAACGCAGATTGGGCATGCGCATCAATTGTTCACACAATTGTAGGGCTGGTTCAGGTTCAATACCGGTTTTGGTGTCTTCAGTACCCAGTTTAATTTGCACCAATACTGACAATGGCTCGACCGTAACACCTTGCTGACGTTGTTGGTCTATCCGTTTGGACAAAGCCATCGCCAAATCTAAGGAATCCAAAGAGTGCACCATTGAAGCCCTGCCCACAATGTATTTGACTTTATTCTTTTGCAGGTATCCGATGAAGTGCCAGTCTGCTTCAGGATGCTTTGGGGCAACAATATCATATTTATCACGTAAAGCCTGTGCTCGATTTTCGCCAAACAAGGTGTGCCCCAGACCAATCGTTTCAATGATACCTTGAGCATCGGTGCGTTTTGATGCTGCCAATAATCGAACACTGCCGACTGGACGTCCGGCTGCAATCGTCGCCTCTTGTATCCGTGTTTGTACCCGCGCTAAATTTTCGGCTATTCCCATAATCGTTCCTGGAATTCCACACCTTCAAGCAAGAAGTGTGTAGCGTTAATCGATGACCTGTACTTTTCTTAACGCCTCGAGAACTTCTGCCAATGGTAAACCGACAATGTTGCTGTAAGAGCCTTCAATTTCTTGTACCAGGGACGCACCTTTTCCTTGAACACCATACCCACCAGCCTTATCAAAAGGCTCACCAGTAGAAATGTAGGCATTAATTTCACGAGCGGTCAGATTACGAAAACGCACTTTGGAAATACTGTGTCCTCGAATCCACAATTCTGATTCACCTTCTCGGGCAATATACCGCAAAGCCCATGCCGAGATGACCTCATGCCAGCCGATTGATGACAAGTGTTGCAACATCGCAAAGGCTTGATCAACGTCTGCCGGTTTTTCAAAGACCTGATCGCCATCCACCACAATTGTGTCCGCAGCAAGCACCCAATGCCCCTCGGCTGTTGAATCGAGTGCCTTATCATGTGCCAACCGTTGGCAATACACCAAAGGCTCTTCACCAGGATTGCGTATTTCTAGAATATTGGCGGGCTCCACCGCAAGCAGAGGAACCGCTGAACACTCCAACAGTTCCTTTCTCCTTGGTGAGCCACTGGCCAATATTAGTCCCATAATTTATGCCTTTTCGTTGTAGCCTGAACCAATCAGTTTGGTACCAGCTTTGGACATCGAGCGAATCAAGGTTTGGGCATGGGCATTGGCCACAACCAATCCAGCCAAGTCGACACCATCAACGATGATCTTTTTCATTTCGGCGTAAATACCGGCAAAGTGGTACATTCTCAAACGGAAGGACACACGATCGGTTCCCAACGTTGTTTCATCGCCAAGATCAACCATCTCAACCAGATAGTGAAGTTGATGCAAGAAACGACTACGCAAAATCGCGTTGGCAGCAGGATCCCAACCACCAATGGCTCGACGATTTTCCAACGCTCGAATGGTTTGGACAAACAAACTGGCTTCTCCAATCGCCAAATAACTGATGATTTTGGCGGAGACCTCACTGACATCACCGACTGTACGAGCAATTTGATCAGCCAAAGCTACATCTTCCAAGGCCACAATCTGTTTGGCTAAGGCTTCCGGAACTTCTTTGGCCATCAGTTCATCCATGTGCTGTTGCAATCGTTCTTTGTCTTTTGAACCAACCAGACTGGGCATGGCCGCCAATACGGCTTGCAATTTCACCTGCAAATCCGCATCAGGTAAGTCACCCGCAAACAACCACGTTCCCAACATGGAATTGAGTGGTTTGGTAATCGCAGTCCAGGCGGCATATTGAGCGTTCAGACTGAGTCCCTTCATTTGATCGCGTAAGCTACTGGCGGCAATCGCATCCATCGCCACCAACCAGGCACGTACAATGTCAATGCTACTGGCATCGGTGATATCGTTAAGCATTGGGAACAACAAGGCACCGGCATCGCCCATAATCTCGTTGAGCAACACTGTCATACCAATACTGGGCTTCAACATGTGATTGGACACTTCATTGGCATACTGGGCTTGAATCTTATCAGGGAAGTACCCCAAGACCCGTTGATCAAAGTCTGCGATCAAAGCGGTGTCTGCTTCCAACAAATCTTTGAAGACATGCATTTTGATATGGGCGGCAATCACAGCCAGTTCAGGTCGCGTTAAGCCTTTGCCAAGCGTTTGTCGTTTGCCCAACTCTTCATCGGTCGGTAATCGCAGGAAAGCACGGGTGGCATTCGAACGGTTACAGACCCATTGAATGGCGATCGAAAATGCCAAGGGATCGGCTTCCGAACGCAATTTGTCCAACGACAATTGACGACTGTGACAATCGTTGTTGTGCAAGACATCTTGGGCGACTTCTTCAGTCATGCTTTCCAACAAGGTATTGCGATCCTCCAATGCCAATGAACCGTTGGCAACCAATGGATTCAACAAAATCTTGAGGTTGACTTCGTGGTCAGACATGTCTACACCACCAGAGTTGTCAATCGCATCGGTATTGATGTGTCCACCATTCAAGGCGTACTCTATTCGTCCATTTTGGGTAAATCCAAGGTTACCACCTTCCCCGATGATACGTGCCCGCAATTCACTGCCGTTCACGCGTAAGGAGTCATTACTTGGGTCCCCAGCATCCAAATGGGTTTCATGGGTGGCCTTAACATAGGTACCAATCCCACCATTCCACAAGAGATCGACATCCAATCGCAACAAGATGCGGATAACCACTTCTGGTGCCAGTTCGGTTTGGTCTTTTAATAAACCAAGCATTTGTTGAACTTCAGTGGAAATGGGAATTGATTTGGCAGAACGAGAGAATACCCCACCACCTTTGGAGATCAAGTCGGTGTTGTAATGCTCCCAGCCTTGAACATTTTCAAACAAGCGCACCCGTTCTTCATAGGCAACCTGTGGATTGGGATTCGGGTCCAAGAAGATGTGCTTGTGATTGAAGGCACCCAACAATTTCATGTGGTTAGTCGATTGTGTTTTTTGCATGAGATAGACCACACCATTGCCAAACACGTCACCCGCTGGGTCACCAATTGCCACGGTGGTATAGTCTTCCTTTTCGGGGTCCAAACCCATTTCTTCAAAGTGACGCAGCACTGTTGTCCACCCACCACGGGCAGTAATACCAACTGCTTTGTGGTCATAGCCATTCGAGCCACCACTGGCAAAAGCATCACCCAACCAAAAGCCATACTCTGCCGAAAGACCGTTGGCAGTGTCCGAAAGGTGAGCGGTTCCTTTGTCAGCAGCCACAACCAAATACGGGTCCACAGCATCGTGACGAACCACTTCTGGTGGGTGAACAATCTCACCATTGACTTGATTGTCGGTGATATCCAACAAACCACGAATCAATACTTTGTAGAGTTCATCGGCTTTGGCACGACGCTCTGCCCAATCTGCCACTTGGTTCTTCATACGGAAACCACCCTTGGCACCTTCGGGAACGATCAGTACGTTCTTGACCATCTGGGTAGCCACCAAATCCAAGACTTCTCGACGGAAATCGGAACGATCCGACCAACGAATACCACCACGGGCAATTTTACCACCACGCAGGTGAATTCCTTCCATTTCCACATGGTGCACATATACTTCCACCATCATTCGTGGTGCAGGCATATTGTGAACTTTGGCACAATCAATCTTAAAAGAGATGTAGTGAAACTGACGATCAGAACGATAGAAGTTGGTTCGCAGCATACTGTCCATCAAGTTGAAGATCGTACGGAACACAAAATCACGAGCCTGATCGGTCAATGCACGGATTAAGGTTTCACACTGGTCTTTGGCTTCTTCCATCGCCTCAGCACGACCTTCTTCCAAAGCCGGATTAAACTTGGTTTCAAAGAAGTTCCACAAGGCTTTCACCAAGGGGATATCACTCAACAACATATTTTGCAGGCGAGAGATGGACTGTGACAGTCCCAATTGTCGAGCATAACCAAAGACTGCACGGAACAAATCGACCGCTTCCAAAGTCAAATCTGCTCGCAACACCAACCAGTTCAAAACACCCGTCGAGACTTTGCCGACAAAGGCCTTCTCCAAACCAGAGGCTATCGATTCGGCATTTTCATGTAGGTCTTGCAAGGTAAATTCATTCGACTTCGCCAAACGGAATGTATCGATGGTATACCGTTCACCTGAAGGCAACACCACCGCATCCGCAAATTGATCGACCACTTGTAAACCAAAATTATCGATAATTGGCAACAGGTCACTCAATAGCATATTGCGTTCTTGATAGATTCTTAAATAAGCACGTTCCTTCTCATCGACCACCAACACTTTGACAATTGGCTCACTACGTTCTTGCATACGTTCCAACTGTTCAATGTCCATCAAGGTTTCATTGATCGGTCGGTATCGTTGATAGGTTGAAGAAAAGGCACCACCATATTTACTGAGTAAACGTTCGACTGTATCCTCATCATACATATCATTCAGTTTGTTGGCCAATTGTGCGCGCCAAGGACGAATGTAGTCGGTGACTTTCTCGATCAATTCCTCTTTACCTTCTTTGCTGAGTTCACTGGTTCCTGTGAGGAAGAAGTGAATCAAGATGGTATTATAGCGCCCCACAAAGGCTCCGTGATCAACGTAATTGGCATTGGTTTGAGACTTCAAGAGTTCTGCCACTCCTTCCAATCGGTCATCGGACCAAAAGACCCGCGGCATCGCCAACAATACAAAAGCAGTGTCTTGACGTTCTTGCTCGGCAATTTCAACCCGCATATCGGACTCTTGTTCTGCTTCCAAAACACGTTCAATCAATTCAATCAACTGACTGGAAGTACCCAAGGTAAACAAAAACTCAGTGGGCAAGGAATCAAACACATTGCAAATACCCTTGTAGCGGAAAGAGCCTTTGGGTGGATTGTCTTTCTTCAGAATCTGGGTCAATACACGGCGCAACACCGGTACATGTCGAGAAGTTTGGGTCACCGCACGATAGGTAAAAAGACCCACAATCCGAATTGGGGTCACACCTTGACCATCACGCGTGGGAACCGCCAAATAGATCTCATCGATCAAACCAACACGATGAATCGGAGATTCGGTTTTACCCTTTTGGACAACCACCGGAATCCCTGTCACTTCTGGGCTCCAATTCAAAATGCTGGTCGGCCACAAACCATCGAAGCCTTCTCGCAAAATACCAGAACGTTGTTCTCCCATCTGCAAGCCCATGAACACAAAGTTTTCTTGGAGTAACCAATCGACAAACTCTGAGGCTTCCAACATTTCATCGCGTTGCTCTAAAATACTGCGTGAAGCATCTTCAAAACGTTCGGAGGCTTTTTCCATGGCATTGGTCATATCGGCAAAATCGTCCACTACGACTTTTGCCAATGACAAACAGTTCTTCAACGAAGTCTGCATCTCCTCAACCGTTTTACTAAATTCGCCTTCCAGTTCAAAACGCAAAATGCTTTCCAACTGAAAATTTGGTTCGTCAACCGCAACCACTTGACCTTCTTCATTGCGTTTCAAGCCCACGATGACATTAAAGCCCGTGACAAAGTTTGCCCCCAATTGTTTCAGATGCATCCGAACCGAGTCAACAATAAACGGCTGGTCGGGACGATTGATACAGACCATTCGCTTGGTTGGCGAGAGCTCACGAACCAACACGCTGGGTTCTTGAAAGCGTACAACCTCCAAGGTGTCCAAGATTTGTTGTACAACCACTTCATGGGTGTGACGGGTACGGATAGCCGCCCGTAATTGTCGAGCAATCGCCACGGCATAGCGGGCTAAAATCTCGGTACGTTGTTCTTGGGGGATGGCATTTAAAATTCTTCTTTCGTAAGCACTCAAATCCATGGAATACCTCTATCTAGGATGTCAATGACTGTTTGATGATAAAAAAGTAGGGCAGTGTAACTCAGAATTGAGCACCGTGCATAGGTGACATGGTATCCACCTAATGACAAAAAGGCTATCTTTATCGATAGACAATAGCAAACATCGATATTTCTTTTACAGCGAAAAGAAATGCATGGGAAAGAAGGTCAGATTAACCCCGAAAAAAGTGATCCAAAAATGGATTTGGCCTAAAGTTTCAGGATATGTCCGACCAAAGATTTTACCCACCCAATAGTAAAATCCAGCAAATAAACCAAATACAGCACCCATTGATAATACATAATGGAAGTGAGCCACAACGTAGTAAGTGTCATGTAAAGCAATGTCAATTCCAGCGTTTGCTAAAATGACACCAGTTAACCCACCAACTGTAAAAAGGAAAATAAATCCAATTGCAAAAAGCATAGGTGTACGAAGATGGATAGACCCTCCCCACATTGTAGCAATCCAACTAAAAATTTTAATTCCTGTTGGGACAGCAATAATCATTGTAGCAGCTGTAAAATATGCACGTGTATCAACATCAAGTCCTA
>CAKZLX010000554.1 GCA_937127265.1 uncultured Pseudomonadota bacterium | reverse complement strand
CAAAGTTGTATTACGTACCAACATTCAGGGCAGCGAGGTAACCGGTATATTAGACGACGGGGTGGTATATTATCCTTGGCCATGGGTGGTAAATGGATCCAAGGCCACATCTGCAATGATGCCAAGGTTGTTTGTACAAGATCGAATGGCTTGAATTGAACGACATACGAGGTTGTCAGGGTTGTAGGCTTCCTCTCCGTCGGGTGTTTTGCGTTCGATGGGTGTCGATGGAAACAGTGCGATGGCGGGTATACCCAGTTCCTCAGCTCGTTTGGCTTGAATACACAAGTCTTCAATGTTCCAACGATGTTGTCCCGGCAGCGAACCAATGGGGACACTATTGGCTTCATCATGAACAAACAATGGCCAGATGAGATCGTGTACAGTGAGATGGTTTTCTTGAACCAATCGTCGAGACCAGTCGGTTTGCCGAACCCTTCGTGGTCGTGTTGTTGGGAAAGTGGACACTTTATTCTCCTTGGTATTCAATACACATGATTAATGATGTATCTGTGTTTTTCCGTGATTTCAATGAGGTATAGTGTATCAAAAAAGATAACAAGGATTGGTTTTACGTTTGTTAGAATGTTGATTCTATGTTAGGACTGTACCGGTAATTACAGTGGGTGTTTTTGCATGGGCATGATCTTATTGAAATATGGTCTTCGAACGAAGCGATTACCATTGCTAGAGAGCAATGGGTTTGGACGCAGTCAGGAACTCGGTCTACGTCGGATTCCTGTCAAAGGATTGCCTCTATTTTGGTTGGAAATTCGTTGGTTGGGCAATCAATGGGTTTGGCGGGTGCTCAATGCAGAAAATGAAACCAAAGGTCGGGGCGGAGTGTTGTCCAACGGTTGGAGAGAATTGTCCGATCGAATTATTTTTCAATCCACAACTACAGTACAGATTGAATTGTTTGACAATTCACCGCCTGATATCCTCGTGGAGTCATTGCAAAATGGCACAATCGTTCCGGTGGATGAAGTCAGAGGATTACATATATCCGATCTTGGTTATCGATTGGATCAAGATCAACCATTGTTACAAAATGGAGAGGTATTTGTGTTGGAAGGGCATCCATATCGATTGTGGATTCCTCAAAGTTATGCGCCGTCGATTGACAGTTCTTTTATGGTCACCGATTCTGAGATGACATTGGATATTTTTACTGCAGAATTGCGTGCTCATTTTTCAATTGGACAACGAACGATCTCCATTCAAGGTGAATTTGTTCGAGTGCTGTGGACCTACGCGCAAGAAAGATTGGATGGAGAAGGATGGCTCGATTCTCAAGAAGCATTGCATCAGTGGATTGCGTTTGGTGGAAATGCAAACAGTGAACCAGCTCGGGTTTCTTGGGAACGAAACAAACTTCGGAAAGCACTGATAGACCAACAAGTCTTTGCTGTGGACAATTTATTTGAGCGCTTTCGTCAAGGGGTCAACTGGCATCATCGATTGGTGTTTGAACCGTCTCAGATTACGATTCTATCTTAAAAATAAGCCTATTTAGAAGATAAGAGAGTTGAGGATGTGACTCCTCAACTCAATGCAGTGAGCACCAAACTCCACTACGCCCTCAATATAGCATGCCCCAGTGGTCCAACGTGACCCAACGTGACTTGTGTATTGATCTGAACTTCACAAAACTTTACACAAATAAAATTTGTATGTTCACAAGACCATGCTAAGTAAGTGATTGATTACTTACTTAGGGTTGAGATGCGTCCCAAAAAATTCAGTGATTTGGAAATTTTACAAGTTGTTCGACAGTGCTTGGTGGAACAGGGTGGAACTGTTTCTACTCAGTACATCGCTGATCAAGTCGGAGTTTCGCAAGCAACGTTGTTTAAACGATTTGGCTCGAAATCCAACTTGTTGCAGATGGCTACGATCATAGGACCTCAGGCCGAAAAGGCAATTCTTTTTAAGCAGAAACTAGATCAGGGACCCACAAATGCACCTGTAAAAGAACAATTGCGGGATTTGTGTTTGGACATGTTGCGTTTGTTTGACGAGATCCTTCCTTGTTTTGCGAGTTTGCACGCATCTGGTATGGCTTTTGAAGGACCGGTTCCTGAGTCGGCACCACCGGTTCAGATTCGGAAGTCTTTGACGCGATGGGTGGAAACCTTGCAAGGAAATGGTCGACTGCGGGCTGGGATTCATCCAGAATCTGTGGCTTTGACCATTATGGGAGCAGTACAACATCGACCCCTTCGAATTCATTTGATTAGGGATACGAACCTGACACAGACTGACGAAGAATACATTCATTCGATTGTTGATGTGTTGTGGATGGGTTTAACGGTGCATGAAGATAGAGGAGATATCGGATGATACTGGGATTGATTGTGACTATGAGCATGGCTTGGGCCACTGTTGATGATTCAATCGTCGACACTGAGCAACAGTGGT
>CAKZLX010000553.1 GCA_937127265.1 uncultured Pseudomonadota bacterium | reverse complement strand
AAGTAGTTGCGATGACATCTATTATGCAACCGATGATGATTGCGATGATTTTGATCCCGATGTGTCTCCTGATGGCATTGAGGTCTGTGACGGTATCGATAACGATTGTGATGGATCTGCCGATTCACCGGCTCTTTGTCCCTGTAATTTTGAAACCCATGATGGAAGCAATTATCTCTTTTGCAATTACAATCGAACTTGGTCGGTGGCCAAGGGGGAATGTGCACAAGTGGGCTATCATCTGGTGACGATTGACGATATGGCAGAAAACACTTGGTTAGACAGTCGAGTCGATGCTTATTCCACGTTGCGTTGGTGGATTGGCTACAATGATTTGACGGTGGAGGGCTATTGGGATTGGGATGGTCCCTATTCAAACTTTACCAACTGGGGTACCAACGAGCCCAATGATGCCAACAACAATGAAGACTGTGCAGCCCTCAACCAATTTGGCAATGGTGGGGAGTGGAACGATTTGTTTTGCAACACCAGTATTTATTTTGTTTGTGAAGCCAATCCCTAGAAGGTCATCCAAGGTTGTAATTGGCTCCTAGTGATGGTCCAAAGTCGCTCTTGTATGGTCTTATCGTAGACGATGGGATTGGGAGACTGATCAAGCCAACCAACGTGAGGTCGTCCACCAAACGCATTATCATAGAATCCCAATTGGCAGAAGTGTTGACCAGATTGTAGTGAGGCCTTCAAAGCGAGCAAACTAAACAACATGGGTTGAATACCTTCATCAATGGTGCAAAGTCCTTTGTAGCGAAGATATGGATAAGCAAGAGAAAACAGAAATGGATGAAGTTTCGATTTGGCGATATCAGTATCGACCCAACCAGGATGGACTCCCACACTCATGGTGTTGTGGCGTTGTGACGATATTTGAAGGTAAAGGGTCAAAGCCAGTTTGGACTGGGCATAGGCGACCCATTGCTGATATTGTCGCTTTTCAAAATGCAGATCGTCAAAATCCAGATAGGCCAAATGACCTTGAACGGCATGATGGGCACTCGAAGTGATCTGAAGAATCCGTGTATCTGGTTCGTATAGCGGACGGAGACACTCTGTCAGTAAGACCGCACTGAGATAGTTTGTAGTCCACTGCAGTTCCAACCCGTCCTTGGTTCGTTGATGTTCAGTTGGTATGGTGGCAGCATTGTTGATCAGTCCATCAATCTGTCGATATGTAGAGGTGATCTCTTGAGCAAAGGTATGTACAGCCTTCAAATCAGAGAGGTCTACCGATTGCCACCTGAAGTTTGGATGCTGATACTTTGGGGCACCACGAGATATTCCAATAACCACCGCCCCTTGTTTGAGTAATTGCAGGCACAAAGCCCAACCCAGACCCCGACTGACACCTGTCACCACAAATATCTTGTTTTGTAAAGAGCGCCCGAGCAGGTGAGGTGGACAACGAAAGCGAGTGGGCATACCGATCAGGATGGATTGACACCCAACAGCCCACGCACCAATTCACCCAATACGGTTGAAAAAAGTTGTTTAGCTTGGGCAGGTGCTACCGATAAGGCTTGGGAAATGGCTTCTTCATAGGGGGTGAGTAAGACTGACATATCTACTTCGGGATGGAAACGATGGAAATCAATCGCGATGCTCAGGAGATCTTGTAAGGCTTGTCGTTCTTGTTGGATAAAGAGCAACAGCGCCAATTGTCCCGAGGGGTTCTTGGCTAAGAAGGTATTAAAGTCTTCGATTTGTCGTTGTTGCATCAAGTTGACTAGTGCGGTAAACAAATCTGGTTTACTAGGGAAATAGTGGTAGAGCATACCTGTGGTCATACCCGTAGACTTGGCGATTTTGCGAACACTAACACCATGATAGCCATTGGCAGCAAAGAGCGTGAAGGCAGATTCTAAAATTTGCACCCGTCGTTTGTCGTGATCTACAATTTTTGGCATGACATCTCCATTTCAGTGAAAGATAACATGATCAGGTTGAATGGTCAGTCCGAGAGTGTCGCTTAGGCTTGTTTAAACATCAGGTCTACTTGTTCGGTATAATAGTCATCTAAAGCTGGATTCATGACGGCGAACCACAGTGGTGGAAACAGTGAAAGTACCATCATTGCAGGATAGCCGGCGGGTAGTTGTGGAGCATCAGCATAATGTTTGAGAATCTGATAGGGGCGTTTGGCATGGGCATGGTGATCGGAGTGACGAGTGAGTTCAAACAACACCAATCGACCGACACTGCGATTACAGTTCCAAGAATGATGGGGTTGCACACGTTCAAATCGACCATTGCTTGTTTGTTCTCTTTCCAAGCCATAGTGTTCCAAGTAGTTGATGGTTTCTAACAACAAGATACCAGTGATGGCCGCGGAAACAAAAGACAGTAAGGCAAAGAGTCCAAATCCCAATCCAATCATGATCAGTAAAAGTGCTTGGATAGATACAAAATGCCACATTTGATTGTTCCACCAAGGCAACGATTTTTTAGTTATTCGTGTTTGTTCAATCTTCCAAGCAGAGTTCCAAGAGCCAATGGTTGATTGAAGCCAAAAGGCATAAACGGTTTGGTTGTATCGAGATGTAGCAGGATCATTTTTGGTGGCGACATGACGGTGATGTCCAAAGTTGTGCTCAATGATAAAGTGCATATATAAAGAAGACAACAAATAGGCTTTGGATGCCAACTGAGGAAGACGTCCGTTTCGATGTCCCAACTCGTGAGCCACATTGATACCGAAAGTACCACAACAAATACCTACACCAAAGACCGTACCAAGCCATGCCAAGTTAAAGTCCTCAAGGTTCATCGATGCCGTTTCAACACACAAGGTATAAATGATGAACCATTGTACTGGAAGTAAAGCATACAGTGGGACGTCATACAGCCATTGTGCAGATCGCTGTTTTTCTTCTTCTTTGCTAAAGGATACCGAGAACTCTGGCAGAACTTGATCCAACAGGGGCAACAAGACAAATGCCACAAAGGGGAGACCCCAATGAAACTGGTGCCAACCTACCAAGGCGCCATATGCTAAGGCAGGAAATAGAAAAGCAGTACAATATGGAACAAAGGAAAGCATTTACACCTCACTAAATATAACATTTGTTATTTTATAGTAAAAACAAGGGATTGGCAAGTGATTTTTCGATCGTGTTACATTTTTACCATAGAGAGCAGGAGGAATCGATGTCATCAACTTTGTGGACTTTGATCTTGGGCATGGGGCTCACTGGATGTGGTGGAAAAGAACCCGTTGACAATCCATCGGTGTTTATCAATTCACCCTGTGAATCCTTGAACGAATCCCTGTGCGCTTTTCCTTATCCATCGTCATTTTTTCAACGCCAAGATACAACCTCGCCAACTGGATATCGACTAGCCTTTCCCAATGGGGTACTGCCCACAATTAATACCCGTGCTGCTGATCCTCAATTTTGGAATGAGAGAGATGGCTTTTCACCCTTGACCCCAGTCTTGACTCATTTTCAAGATGTCTCTTTGGAAGGTGTTGTCGGTCATCAAAACCTAGCCGATTATTTGGCTGACGATGTCAAAACGGTTCTTTGGGATGTGGAGAGTGGCGAACGTATTCCCCATTTTGTCGAACTGGATATGCGTCATGAAGATGATCAACGTCGTGCCTTTACCATTCGTCCTGTCAGACCGATTC